>JBGPNU010000013.1:0-19592 GCA_041487675.1 Binatus sp. (SeqCode) | reverse complement strand
CGCGGCCCGGATAGGTCACTTCACGGCTGACAACATCTTCATTCGCCATCGCTCACCTCCGAAAATCGAGCTTCCGGACAAGTCCCCGATTACCTACTCCGCGGCCGCCACCGGTATGAAACCGACGGCGCCGTTCTTGAGCTTGATCTGCAAAAAGCTGCCAGTGATTCCGGTCACGTGAACATACTTCTTGCGCCGCACTTCTCCGATCCTGGAACTGGTCTCGTCGGGATTTTGGTACACCGGCGAATTTTTCGTCAGCACGAAGAGCTTGTTGAGCGGCTTGATCTTCGGAGCACCCACCGGGGGCGCCGCCGCGCCGCCGGTCGCCGCAGGCGCTCCCGAGGCAGTAGCTGGCGCGGGCATCAGCTTCGCGTCGAGCGCTCGGACCTGGTCGAACTCGGCGTTGGCCTCGGTCGCGCGATTTGGAATGCTCGCAAGCAGATTTGCGAGCGCCAGATGCGCCTGCGCATCCTTGGGGTTCAGCCCGATTGCGGTGCGGATTTGATCTTCCGCGGCCGCCGTCTTGCCCTGTTTGCGCAGAGTCTCGCCGAGGTCGAGATGGTAGTTCGGACGGTCGGGTTCAAGCGCGACCGCCGCGCGGAATTGATTTTCGGCGAGCCCGAGCTGGTTCTGATCGCCATACAGGTTGCCGAGCGCGACGTGGGTCGCCGCGTTCTTGGGATCGGTCTCGAGCACTTTCATGAACTCGATCTGCGCTTCCCCTTGCTTATGTTCAAATACGTACAGATTCCCGAGTGCGATATGCGTGCGCGGATCGCCCGGCGCGAGCTTTACCGCCTCCTGGTAGGCTTTTTCCGCATCGGCCAGTTTCGTCGCCTGCATGTCGGCGTCGCCTTCGGCCAGAAAATCCTCGGCGCTCTTGTGATGGCATCCGGCGAGAATAAGGCTCATCGCGCCGGCCACTACGATCGCTCCGGCCCACGAGAACACGATTGGTTTCCGGTTCGCGAGATAAGGCTTCTTGTTCATTAAGTAATGGTCATCGTTCATTGAGCAACGTCCCTTCCCGGAATATCGGGTCTTCGGTTATTTATGGCCGCAATCGAATGCGCGCCCGGCGCAATCCTGAGTGATAAGTCTATCATTTATGTTGGGACGCACACGGAAATACTGTCAAGTCTGTGTGAGGCGAGCGGATGGCCAAGCTTCTCGTCGCAAGGTTCTCATCGTTGGATGAAGACTGGCGCGTAGGTTATAAAGAAACGCCGTGCGCTTTATCCTGATCGCCGCCAAGCAACTCGAATTCGCCAAGACCCGGCTAGCGGGTGCGTTTGCGCCGGGCGAGCGGCGCGCGCTTGCCGAGGCGATGTTTCGCGACGTGCTGGCTGCCGCGTCAGGCGCCCGCGCCGCAGACCACGTTGCCGTCGTGACCTCGGACCCGGCCTTGCTCGAACTCGCGCGCTCGGCGCGAGCGCTCACGATCGACGAGGAATTTCCGCGCGGCCTGAACGCCGCCGTCGCGCTTGCCACCTCCGCGCTGATTGCCCAGGGCGCCGAGACAGTCTGCACGGTGCTATCCGACATCCCGCTTATCACGGCAGAGGACATCGACGCCGTTTTTGCCGCGATGCCCCCTCGGCGCGGCGTCGTGCTGGTGCCTTCGCGCGATTTCTCCGGCACCAACGTGATCTGCCGCTCGCCTGCCGACGCGGTTGCGACGCGGTTCGGACGGATGAGCCTGCTGCGGCACCTGGACGTTTGCCGAACCACCGATCTTCCCGCTACAGTGCTGCGACTTGCGCGGCCGGCGCTTGACCTTGACGTGATCGCGGATCTCGCCGAATTCGAGCGGGCCGGATCGTCTACGCATACTCATAGTCAGCTGGCCCGGCTCGGGATTGCTCATCACTAAAAACGGGACTGATGTCGATCGTGCAAATGATTGAGCGGCT
The DNA here is from genome assembly GCA_041487675.1 of Binatus sp. (SeqCode). GTDB lineage: Bacteria > Desulfobacterota > Binatia > Binatales > Binataceae > Binatus. Next base: position 17,676 of record JBGPNU010000013.1, on the reverse strand, counting down.
TGGGGCTCTGGTCCTGGACGGCATTGTCCAGCTAGGCGCGTTTGTGGTTTTTCTGCTCGGCGCGGTCTTTTATATTTTCATCCCGCCCTTCAAGCCGCGCCTGTGGATTCGCCAAATCAGGATCATCGGCGCCGATTCGCTGTTTCTAATCATCCTGATCGGCGGCTTCACCGGGATGGTGCTCGGTCTCCAGGGTTACAACACGCTCCGACGCTTCGGCTCCGACGGAGCGCTCGGCACGGTCGTCGCGCTGGTTCTGGTGCGCGAGCTTGGCCCGGTGCTGGCGGCCTTGATGATCGCCGCACGCGCGGGCTCGGCGATGGCGGCGGAACTCGGCTCGATGCAGTCCACCGAGCAGATTGACGCGCTCACCGTGATGGCGATCAATCCGGTGCAATATCTGGTCTCGCCGCGCGTGCTGGCCGGCGTGATCAGTTTTCCACTGCTGACCGCCATCTTCGACGTGATCGGAATCTGGGGCGGTTACGCGGTCGGAGTCGGCCTGATGGGTGCGCCATCGGGCGCGTACTTCAATGGTATCGCTGCGAACATGAGCAGCCACGACATCATGACCGGTCTCTACAAAGCGCTGGTTTTCGGCGTGGTCGTAATGTGGGTCTGTTGCTACAAGGGATACCACGCTGAACGGATGGCGACCGGGGTCAGCCGCGCCACCACCGAGGCAGTGGTGCTTTCCAGCGTTCTAATCCTTGCATGGGATTACTTTCTTACGTCTATACTTTTGTGACGATTTCGCGCGACCAGAAACCATGAGCGAATCTCAGACCAATCTTAAGCCCGGAAACGCCCCGAAGGACGGCAATGCGATCGAAGTGCGCGATCTTCGCCGTCGATTCGGCCGCCAACAGGTACTCGACGGCATTAGCCTCGATTTCCCGGCCGGCCAGATCACGACCATCGTGGGCCCAAGCGGTTCGGGCAAGACCGTCTTGCTGAAGCATCTGAACCTGTTGCTCAGGCCTGACTCGGGCAAGATTGTGATTGACCACGTCGAAGTGACCAAACTTGGCGCGAGTGGAATCGACGCGGTCAGGGAAAAATTCGGGATGCTCTTTCAGGCCGGCGCGCTGTTCGACTCGATGCCTATATTCGACAACGTCGCGTTCCCGCTGGTAGAGAAAACCAAATTGAGCCGGAGCGAGATTTCCGACCGCGTGCATGAAACGCTGCGCGCAGTCGGGCTCGAAGGCATGGAGCACAAATTTCCGTCCGAGATGAGCGGGGGGATGCAGAAACGCGCCGCGCTCGCGCGCGCGCTGGTGCGCCGGCCCAAAATCCTGATGCTCGACGAGCCGACTACGGGTCTCGATCCTTCCCGGACCGGCGCGATCCATGAGCTCATCCGGCGAACCCAGAAGAACTTCGACTTGACCGCCGTGATGGTCAGTCATGACGTGCCGGCCGTGTTCGAGATTTCCGACCGGCTCGCCTTTCTTCATCAGGGCAAGACCCATCTCAACGGCACGGTTGCGGAGGTGATGGCTGCGGGCGACGAGGTCTTCAAGCGCTTTCTGGCCGGGAAAGCATCCGGCGAGGAGAATGAAACGGCCCTGGCGGGCTGAAACAAGCATCTATGTACGCAACTCGAACCACGCAGTTCATCGTCGGGATTTTCGCGATTCTCGGGATCGTCGCGCTCGCGATTCTGTCGATTTCGTTGGGCAAAGTCGCGCTGTTGCCGACGCCGGGGTACACGCTCTACGCGAGTTTCGATAACATTTCAGGCTTGAAGACCGGCGACCAGGTCCAGCTCGCGGGAGTGCAAGTCGGCAAGGTCGCCGGTATCATGCTCAAGAACGAGCGCGCGCGGATCGCGATGCGCGTAAACGACGGCGTGCAGATCGATGCGGACGCGATCGCGGCGATAAAAACCAGCGGAATTATCGGCGACAAGTACGTTTCGATCGCGCTCGGACCAAGCGAGCGGATGCTCAGAGACGGCGGTACGATTCGGCAGACTCAGTCGGCATTCGTACTCGAAGATGCGATTGGACAGCTGATCAACAGCTCCGGCAGCAGCGGCAATGGCAGCGGAGATTCCGACAAGAATTCAAAATCCGCAAACCCCGACAAGGATTCAAAGCCCGGAAAATCGGAAATCAAGAAGTGATACATAGAGAAGTGGTACTATGACCAACATGAAAACCTCATCGCGCCGACGCTTCACCCTGCCTCGATTGCTTGCGATGGCGGCGATCGCCGTCAGCCTGTTCCAATCGCGCTTCGTGATTCCCGCCCGCGCCGATGATGCGACGACCCCGATGGCGGTCGTGCAGCAGACCGTCAACCAGGCGCTGACCGTGATGCGCGATAGGGAAACCCCTCTTGCGCAGCGCCAGGACAAGCTCCGCCAGATCGTGTCGAGGACCTTCGATTTCACCGCGATGGCGAAATCCGCGCTCGGCTATCATTGGAAGCAAATCTCCGCCGACCAGCAGCAGGAATTCACCAGCGTCTTCATCTCCTTTATCGAGGACTCCTATCTCAGCAAGATCAACGACTACCGGGGACAGCAAGTCACGTTTCTGAAATCGACCAGCGACAGCGCCGAGGACGCCCAGGTGAATACCGATATCGTGCAGCCGGGCAAGGAACCGATTCACGTGAACTACAGCTTGTTGCAAGAGGGCGGCGCCTGGAAGATTTACGACGTGGCCGTGGACGCTATCAGCATCATCGCAAACTACCGCAACCAGTTTAATCGGGTTATGAATAACCAGGGCTTCGACACCCTGATACGCGATTTGAAGAGTAAACAGGCTTCCCTTGCGGCATCGCTCACGAACCACTAACAGGTATGGATTCGCCGTCTGTACGCAGATACCCTGTCATATGGCGAAAGGCGGCGGTATCGAAATGCCGTGTAATACGGGCAAAAAATACGACAGGCAAAGATACGCAAAAAATGAGATAGTCCGCCATGGAGACGCGCATATGAGATCTTGTCCGAAACCGGCCGAAAAAAGAGGCGGGCTCCGCCTGATGCTGACGGCGTCTATTGTTGCGGCCCTTTCCTACGCAGCCCCGGCACTGAGCCAGGACGCCGCTCCGCTGTCGCAAAATCCAGCCGCGCAGTCGGCGGCAGCGGCCAATCCGTCTCCGGGTGATAACAACCAGGGCGGCTATGCCGATCCACTGTCACCCTTCAACGAGCCGATGTTTACCTTCAACCTGAAGCTCGACGATTGGGTGCTGCGGCCGGTGGCGAGCGGATATTCGACGATCGCGCCTGAGCAGGTTCGTGAGAGCGTGGGCAACTTTTTCAACAACGTTCGCGTCATTCCGCGTTTCGCCAACAATCTCTTTCAGTTGAAGCTTGCCGAGGCCGGCGGCGAAGTCGCCCGCTTTGGAATCAACACCACGGTCGGAGTGGCCGGCTTGTTCGATCCGGCGGACAAGTGGTTCGGTCTCAAAGAACATCCCAACGATTTCGGCCTGACCATCCGCTACTACGATGTCCCGACCGGTCCATACGTGATGCTTCCGTTCTTCGGACCCTCGACCATCGGCGATACCGTGGGCCTGGTTGCCGACGGCGCGATGGATCCGATCAGCTATTTCGTTCCGTGGTATGTTACGCTCGCGGTGTCAGGCGGCCAGCGCGCGATGGAAGCGGTAAACTATCGTTCGTTGCATCTCAACCAGTTCGAGGAGGCGGACCGCTACGCGATCGACCTCTATGGCGCGGTCCAGGACGCGTACCTGCAGACCCGAGTGCATGAGGTCAAGCAGCTCCACGAGGAACAGTGGTAAGCTAGCCTGATCGCATACTGAAGATATGAGGATTCGCGCGCCGCGGCTCATGCTCCGCGGCGCGCTTCATTTTGGCGAGAGACCAGGGGCCTGCAAACAAGCCCCCTTCAGTTGACGTGTTCCCAAGCGTGGTACGAGCTGCGCACCAGCGGGCCGGACTCGACATGATGAAAGCCCATCGCGAGCGCCGCACTCTTCAGCTCCGCGAACTCGGCCGGCGGCACATATCTCGCCACCGGAATATGCTCCGCCGACGGCCGCAGGTATTGCCCGAGCGTCAGGATGTCGCATCCGACACCGCGCAAGTCGTGGATCACGCCAATCAATTCGTCGTTGGTTTCACCGAGCCCAAGCATCACGCCGGCCTTGGTGAACATGTGCTTGCCGATTTCGCGCGCAACGTCCTTTGCATGGCGAATCACTTCAATGGATCGATCGTAATTTCCGCCCGGGCGCACGTTCCGATAAAGACTCGGCACGGTCTCGATATTGTGGTTGTAGATATCGACCGGCGATCGGACGACCGTCTCAACGCTCTCGAACGATCCCTGGAAATCCGGCACCAGCACTTCGACCCGCGCCGGCTCGGGATTCGATTTGATCGCGTGCGCTGTGGCCGCGAAATGCGCCGCGCCGCCGTCGGGAAGATCGTCGCGATCGACCGAGGTGACTACTACGTGCCGCAGCCCCAGCCGCGCGACCGCATCCGCGATTCGGCGCGGCTCGTCGTTGTCTAGCGGGCGAACTTTGCCGTGCGCGACCGCGCAGTAGGGGCAATTGCGCGTGCATACGTCGCCCATCAGCATGAACGTCGCGGTGCGATTCGAAAAGCATTCGCCGATATTCGGGCAGCACGCTTCCTGGCAAACCGAATGCAATTTCAGCTCGCCGAGAATCGCCTTGGTGCGGAAGTACTCGGGCGAAACCGGCGCTCGAACCTTGATCCAATCGGGATGTTTTCGCTCTGCCATCGATTTATCTTTCTCCTACCCCGGGTGCAGGGGCTGGCCCCTGCTCATAGCCGAAGACCCGGGCGAAATGACTCTGCATCGACACGCCGAACTCGCGCACGGTAACTGGTCCGCGGCCGACGCTGATGCTTTCAGAAATCGAAGTCATGCTGCATCCCTCGATTCCGCACGGCACGATCGAATCGAAGAAGCTCAGATCGGTGGATACGTTGAGCGCGAAGCCATGATACGTGACCCAGCGCCGGATACCGACCCCGATAGACGCGATCTTGCGCGCCCCGATCCAGATTCCGGTCAGTCCGGCGCGACGGTCCGCGTCGAGGTCGAATTCGCGGAGCGCGTCGATCATCGCCTGCTCCAGGTTTCTCAGATACCGGGTCACGTCGCGCGCGCGGCCTTCGAGCTTGAGAATCGGGTAGCCGATCAACTGCCCGGGACCGTGATAGGTCACCTGCCCGCCGCGCGAGACGCGGTAGGTCGGCACACCCGCCGGATTCGCGAGGATAAAGCGCTCGTCGGCGCCTCGGCCAAGCGTGATGACATGCGGATGCTCCATCAGCAGGAGCGTGTCGCCCACTCTGCCCTCGATCCGCGCCGCAACCGTCGCGGCTTGGAGATCGAGCGCCGCGCCATAATCGACCACGCCCAAATCCACGACGGTCAGTGTAGCGCCGGGTTCCATCGTCAGTGCTTCATCAACCTTCAGACGTTGATCGCTTCGCCCTCGGCGGCCAGCGCCGCTTCCATGATTCCCTCGGACATCGTTGGATGCGGATGCGCGGTCTTGCCTATTTCGGCGGTCGTGGTTTCGAGCGTCTTGCCGAGCACGACTTCCGAAATGATATCAGTCGCGCCGTGCCCGATGATCTGGCATCCGATCACTTCACCATACTGCTTGGTCGCGACAATTTTCACGAAACCCTCGGGCTCGCCGATTGCAACCGCCTTGCCGATCGCGCGAAACGGGACCTTGCCGACCTTGACCTCGATCCCCCGGATTTTTGCGTCGGCCTCGCTGAGACCCACGGTCGCGACCTCAGGCTCGCAGTAGATGCATCCGGGGATCGCGAGCAGATCGAATCCCGGCTCCCGAACGCCGGCCATGATTTCGACCGCCGCGATTCCTTCCGCGCTGGCTTTGTGCGCGAGCAGCGGTGGCCGGATGACGTCGCCGATCGAATAGATGCTCGGCACGGTGGTTTGGAACGAGTCGTTTATCTTGATGAACCCGCCGCGCTCGAGTTCGACCCCAAGCTTCTCGAGTCCGATATTTTGGCTGAGCGGGGTGCGGCCGACTGCGACCAGCACTGCGTCGGCCTCGATGGATTTGTCTGCGCCGTCGGCGCTAACCGTGACCCTCCAGAGGCCGCCGTTGCGCGCCATCGACTTGTATCCGTGCCCGAGCATCACGGTTACGCCGCGCTTGACGAACGCGCGGCGGAGTTCCTCGGCGACTTCAGCGTCCATGCCCGGGAGCATCTGCTTTTCCAATTCGACGATCATCACCCTGGCGCCGAAGGCACTGTAGAAGTAGCCGAACTCCAGTCCGATTGCTCCCGCGCCGATCACCACGATGCTCGCCGGCATCGTGTCGAGCAGCAGCGCCTCCTTACTGGTGATCACTCCGTCGCCGACGGTCATTCCGGGGAACAGGCGTTCGCCCGAGCCTGCTGCGATTAGAATGCGCTCACTCTCGAGCGATGCGGCCTCGGGCGCGGGCTTGTCTGGCGCCGGTGCGAGCGCAACCGAATGCGGTCCGGTGATAGTCGCGTCGGCCTCGAAATAATCGACCTTGTTTTTTTTGAGCAGGAACCGCACGCCCTTCGAGAGCTTGTCGGCGGCGGCGCGCGAGCGCGCAATCACTTTCTTGAAGTCGAAGCGTATCTCGCCGACCTCGATTCCATGCTCTTTCGACGCGCCGCGAATCGTGTCCATCGCAGTCGCCGAGTTGAGCAGCGCCTTCGACGGGATGCATCCCCAGTTGAGGCACACTCCGCCCGGGCGGTCGCGCTCGATGACGGCGACGCGCATTTTGAGCTGAGCGGCGCGAATCGCGGCGACATATCCGCCAGGTCCGGAACCGATTACGACAAGATCATAGCGTGAATTTGCCAAGATGAGGTCCTTTCCTTCACAGCAACAGACTCGGCGGGTTTTCGAGGAAGCGCTTCAGCTCCTGCAGAAATCGCCCGGCCACGACGCCATCGACGATACGATGATCGCACGAGACCGTGATCATCATGGTCTTGCCGACCGCGAGCTGACCGCCGCGCACTACCGGACGATCCCTGATCGCGCTCACGGCCAGAATCGCGGCCTGCGGCGGAACGATCACGGCGGCGAAATGCTCGATCCCGAGCATCCCCATGTTGGAAATCGAAAAAGTCGCGCCCGACAGTTCGTCCGAGGTGAAACCGCCGCGGCTCGCCTTTGCGACCAGCCGATGCGCGGTGCGCGAGATCTCGAGCAGCGACAGGCGCTCGCACTCGCGGATCACCGGCAGGATCAATCCGTCCTCGACTGCGACCGCCACGCCGATGTTGATATTCGGATGGATGACGATGCCCTCGTCGACGTAGCTCGCGTTCATCCGCGGATAGCGCCCGAGCGCGAGTGCGCAGGCCTTCACGATGATGTCGTTGTAGGTGACGGTTTCTTCGAACAGTTCGGTCGCTTCGAGCGAGGCCTTGAGGCGAACAGCATCTTCCATATCGACTTCGACGGTCACGTAGAAATGCGGAATCTCGCGCTTGGACAACGCCATCCGCTTCGCGATCGTTTTGCGCATGCTCGACAGTTCTTCGCGTGAGCCGGGCGCGCCTTCGCGCGGCGAGACCAGGCGGCGGAACTTGAAGAGCTGCTGTTCGCGCAGAAAGTCGTCGATGTCGCGCTTGGTCACGCGGCCCTCGGGCCCGGAGCCGCGCACCTGCGAAAGATCCACGCCGGCCTCTTCCGCGGCGCGGCGCGCGAGCGGAGAAGCGCGCAGCTTGTGTCCGTCGTGAGATTCGCCGGCAGGCGAGGGCGCGGGCGCCTGCGCTCGCGGCGGCGGCGCTGCGATCGCGGTGGGAGCGGCCGACAGATTCGCGGACATCGCGGGATGAACCTGCGGATCGCTCCCAGAGCCATCAGTAACAACCGCCGCAGGCGCGATCGACTTTTTTCTAAGCTCAGACGGTTTGGCCGCCGGCGCGGCGGGAGCCTCCTTTTTGTCGGCTGCTTGCTTTACCTCGATTGGTTTCGGCGCCGATTTCATCATCGCGATCACCGCGCCGACCGGAGCGCTCTCGCCTTCATTCAACTTGATCTGATCGAGCACGCCTGCTTCGAATGCCTCCAGCACCATGTCGGCTTTGTCGGTCTCGACTTCGGCGATTGCTTCGCCGCGCGCGATTTTGTCGCCGGGATGCTTGAGCCATCGGAGAATCTTGCCTTCCTCCATGGTGTCGGAAAGCTTGGGCATCGTGATTTCGTTGCTCATTTTTCTTCGCGGGATTCGCAGTTATGGGTGGAGCGCTCCACTACCTCAGCGAGGACTACATCAACTGTTCCGCCGCCTTGATGATATCGCCCACGCTCGGCAACGACGCATGTTCCAGATGCCTGTTGTATGGCATCGGAGTATCCAGCGCGGCGACTCGCGCCACCGGCGCATCGAGCGAGTCGAATGCGGCCTCGTAAATCTGCGCGGCGATTTCCGCGCCTGCGCCGCCGGTGCGCCATCCTTCATATGCGACGATTGCGCGTCCGGTCTTTTTCACCGACGCGATCACAGTTGCGATATCCAGCGGATTCAAGGTACGCAGATCGATTACTTCGGCGTCGATACCTGAATTCTCCAATCCCTCGGCGGCGCTGATCGCGTCATATACGCACTTCGAGTATGTGACAATAGTCACATCCTTGCCCTCGCGGATCACGCTCGCCTTGCCAAACGGCACCATGAAATCGGGATCGTCGGGCACCTCGCCCTTCACGCCGTATAGCGACTCATGCTCGAGAAACATTACCGGATCGATCTGGCGAATTGCGGTCTTGAGCAATCCCTTGGCGTCGGCGGGCGTGGCCGGTATCACCACCCGCAAGCCGGGGGCATGGAGAAAATAGGCTTCGAGGCTCTGGCTGTGCTGCGCGCCGAGCTGATGGCCACCGCCCTGCGGTGCGCGAATGACTATAGGCACATTGGCCTTGCCGCCGAACATGTAGTGTATCTTCGCCGCACTATTGACTATTTGATCCATCGCGAGCAGCGCGAAATTTATAGTCATCAGCTCGACTACCGGTTTGAGCCCGCCCATCGCGGCGCCGATCCCGGCGCCGACAATAGTCAGTTCCGAAATCGGAGTATCGCGTATGCGCTTTTCGCCGTACAGCGCGAGCAGTCCGTCGGTAACCTTGAATGCGCCACCGAAGTAGCCGACCTCTTCGCCCATGATAAAGACCCGCTCGTCGCGGTCGAGTTCCTCACGCAGCGCCTGGTTCAATGCTTCTCGATAAGTGATTTGCGCCATCTGGGTTCCCGGCTTCCGGCCTCACTCCTCCGACGCGTAAACGCCCTTGCCGAGTGTGTCGAGCGACGGCTCCGGGCTTTCGTCGGCGAACTTGACCGCATCTTCGATAGTCGCTGCGACCTCGGCATCCACCTCGGCGAGCTTCGCATCGGTGGCCCGATGCTCATGCAGCAGGCGGCGGTGCAAATTCTTTATCGGGTCGCGCTCCTGCCAGATTCGCTCTTCGCGCTTGGAGCGGTACTCGGCCGGATCGGACATCGAATGGCCGCGAAACCGGTAGGTGACCGCTTCGATCAGCGACGGGCCGTCGCCCTCGCGCGCGCGCGCCACCGCCTCCATCGTCGCGCCGTAAACCTCGAGCACGTCCATCCCGTCCACCCGCACCCCCGGCAGCTTGTACGATTCGGCGAAGCGGTACAGCTCCTCCTGGCTGACCGCGTTTTGGACCAGCGTGCCCATCCCATAGAAATTATTTTCGCAGATGAAAACCAACGGCAGCTTCCACAGCGACGCCAGGTTGAGCGTCTCGTGAAACGCGCCCTGCGGCAGCGCGCCGTCGCCAAAGAAGCAGCAGACCACTTCGGGGCCTTCGTTGTATTGAACCGACAGCGCAAGTCCGCATGCGATCGGCAATCCGGCGCCGACTATGGCGTAACCGCCCATGAAGCGGAGGTCCTGATCGAACAGATGCATCGAGCCGCCGTGGCCGTGCGAGATGCCGGTTGATTTGCCGAATAGCTCCGCCATCACGACCCGCGGCTCAGCGCCCTTGGCCAGGCAATGACCGTGCTCGCGATAAGTCGAGACGACGTAATCCTTGTCGGTGAGAGCGGAAATCGCGCCGACCGCGACGGCCTCCTCGCCGGCATAGAGATGACAGAAGCCGGTTATTTTGCCGCGGCTGTACATCTCGGCGGTCTTCTCCTCGAAGCGCCGGATCAGGGTCATCCGCCGGTAAAGGTCGAGTAGCTGGCTCTCGTGGAGAGTCAGGAGCGCATGCTGAGCGGTATGTTTGTCGCGTTCCAGAGCCATCGGAAATTACCGCGCCCCGGTGGAGCGCGCGTGATCAAACTGTAACCCGATCGCCAATATGGGTAAACGCAGGGGGCCAGCCCCTGCACTTGGGTAAGGAGAAAATGCGTCAGAAGAGCAGGCGCTGCGCGGAGGCGGCGACCGGCCAGAATGAGCGGCGATGAATCGGTGAGGGACCGAGCTCACGCAACAACTCCATGTGATCGTTGGTGCAATAGCCCTTGTGCTGCGCGAAACCGTAGCCGGGATACTGCGCATCGTATGCAACCATGATGCGATCGCGGGTCACCTTGGCGATGATCGACGCGGCCGCGATACAGAAGCTCTTGCGATCGCCGCCGACGATTCGCGTTTGCGGCAACTCGAGTCCCGGAATCAGGCGCCCATCGACCAGCACGTGACGCGGCGACAGCCCGAGCGAGTCGAGCGCCCGCCTGCTCGCGCACATCGTGGCCCAGTAGATGTTGAGGCGATCGATTTCGAGCACGCTTGCCATGCCCACGCCGATCGCGATCGCGCGCTCGCGAATCGGGATGAACAATTCCTCGCGTTGCTCAGCGGTGAGTTGCTTGGAATCATGCACGCCCTTGATGAAAGTCTCGGGCGAAAAGATTACCGCCGCCGCGACTACCGGACCCGCCATCGGACCGACGCCGGCCTCGTCCACGCCGGCGACCGCCTCGATACCCTCTTTCCAGAGCCTTCGTTCGTAGCGCAGGTCGGGCCGCTTGCTCATTTCGTTTACGCGAGCCTCTTGAGCCGCGCCTTGCGAATCGTCTCGGCTGCATTGTCCGGATCGCCGATGTCGTGCAGACGGATCGCGTAATCGGCGCTGGCAGCCGATGCGATCGTCACGTCGCCGAGTCCGATCATCCGCTGGAAGACGCGCTTCGACACCTCGACCGAACGAATATCGGCCAGCTCCATCTCGCGGCGCCGGGACGCGACCAATCCGCGCTTTTCGATCAACCGATCCGAAGTGAGACTCCAATTGATCGTTCGCGCCCGAATCATCGTGACGACAATCGTCAGGATCCCGACTCCGATCAGCGCGAAGTCAATCTGTGCCGGTTCGAATTTGATGTAGAGCAGATGGCCGCCGAAGGCGATTAGAACTCCGGCGGCGAGGAAGCCGTTGGCGTAGTACCAGAGCGACGGACGGAACAGCGCGAGCGCATACTCGCGCACCGCGGCCGGCTTCGGCGCGAACATCCGCGAGCCGCATCGCGAACAAAACGCGGCGCCTTGCTCGGTGTCGTTTCCGCACTGGGGACATCTCATCGCGCCGCCTCCTCCTCTTCCGTCCGCCTCGGGCATCTGAGCCCTGCGACTACGGATTATGATGATGCGCGGCGCATCTGGTCAATTGATCGCGCCGAGACAAAGTCAAGAAACCGCACAAGCCCCAACTTTGCCGGGGTGCACGGCTTCGTGGTAATGAGTCGCTCATGAAATTCGGACTGTTCGGAATCAATAACGGACCCTGCGCGTTTCCCAAGTGCGCCGCCGCGGTCGCCCGCGCGGCAGAAGACGCCGGCTTCGAAAGCCTGTGGACCGGTGAACACGTAATACTGCCCGACCCGCAAGCGCCGCCCTCGCCGGTGGCAGCCGACTACCCAATGATCGATCCGGCCGTGTCGCTGGCATTCGTCGCCGCGCATACGACCAGGATTCGTCTCGGCACTGGAATCATCATATTGCCGCAGCGAAATCCGGTCGTGCTCGCAAAGGAACTCGCCTCGACCGACGTGCTCTCGGGTGGCCGGCTCATCTTCGGTATCGGCGTCGGATATCTGAAGCCCGAGTTCGACGCTATTGGAGCGCCGTTCGATCATAAGGGAGCGCGCGCCGAGGAATATCTCGCGGCGATGATCGCGCTGTGGTCGATGCCCAAGCCGGAGTTCGCTGGCAAGTGGATCAAGTTCAAGGGCGTCAATGCGATGCCCCGTCCGATCCAGCAACCGCATCCCGAAATTGTCTTCGGCGGCCATTCTGCCGAGGCTTTCAGCCGAGCCGCGCGCCTGGCCAAAGGATGGTACGGGTTCGCGCTCGACCTGGACGGGACCGCGAAGTGCGTAGAAGGACTGCGTGCGGCGTGCAAGAGTGCGGGGCGGAATTTCGAAGACCTGGAAATCAGCGTGACGCCGCGGGTGAAGATCGATCGCGATACGGCAAAGCGCTTCGCCGATTTGGGCGTGAGCCGCCTGATACTGCTGCAACGCGGCGCCGACGAGGCGGCGATTCTCGAGCAGGTGCGCGAAACGGGCCGCGAGCTTATTGGCCAAGTCTAGATTCATTCCTGAAACCTCACGCAGGTTTCAGACTTCCCGTCGGTAAGATGCGGGCGGAGTTTACCCTGAGCCCTTCGACTTCGCTCAGGACAAACTCCGTCGAAGGGCCCTTGGTAGAACTGCAAGCAGAGAATCCTCACTTGGGTGCAGGGGCTGGCCCCTGCCGTTGGCGGTTGCGGCTTGCGACGGCAATTTTCGGTCTGATCCGCCAAAATCCTATCGCTTGCGGCAGTCAATCGCGCCCGCTGGTCGCTTTAATTGCCTGATGTTTCCGCCCGCGACGCTTCGGCACGCAGATTGCGTTAAGTCCCCTCAACAGTCACCGGGGCCAACAGGTAGGGCGACGACAGATCAGGCGACGACAGACCAGCCAAAAAGGGGATTTCAGAGATGCTTACAAACGACAGCAGCCACGTATTGACGGTCAAAGAACTCTCGGACTACCTCAAAGTTCATCCGTCCACGATCTATCGGCAACTCAAGCGCGGACGGCTCCCGGCGTTCAAAGTCGGCAGCGACTGGCGCTTCAATATTGAATCAATCGATCGCTGGCGTCTGGAGCAAGACACGTTCAAACCGATGTAGCTCGGGGTGGGGTGTTAAAAGACAACCATCAACAGTTCGGTTCGGCCTGTTAGCGGCACGCGCGGTGGGGAAAGAGGGGAGTCACGCTCGAGGGGCGCCCGCAAGGGCGCCCGGCGTGGCTAGATTGGACACTGGTTTGAAGTGCTGCGATACGCCGGTACTGGAATCAAAACGGGGGAGGAATCTGGATGCGCTTGACTATCATTGCAGGACTCGTCATGGGGGTGGCGTTGGCGATCAACTCGGCGCTAGGCGCGCACGCACGAAGCATCGCCGCTCATGCCGCGGATATTCGACCAGCCTATGTGAGCCGCGCCGACACTGGTCGCGACCCAAGTCTTGTCGCGATCAACGAGAGTGAAACAGCGAAACCCAGCTATCAGCACGATCGGATAACCGCCTAACAGCGAACGAGCGTCGCGCGCGCCGCGACGAACTCGACTCGTGGGCGAGCATGCACCGCTATGCGATCATGCGCCTCTGATCGTGCCAGCGGAAACTTCGTCGGCTGGGCGGACAAAATCGAATGCAAGCCATCCGCGCAACGGGTCCACGCGGCTCACCTGCACCATTATCGGCATCTGACTCGGCAGATTGGGCGCCCCATGCAAGGTGCCGCGCACCGCGAAGTCCGCGAGTTCTGCGCTCTGGCCTTCGCGCATGAGGTAAGCCAGGATCGGAGTATCCATCGCGTGACGCTCGAGGTAGCGGAGAATCCAGTAGCGCTTGGCGCGCCGTTCCAGTTCACGACCAGACGCCTCGGCATTCTCGGCGCCAGCCAGAACCGCGAGCAGCTCATCGACGGTGTAGATCGACGCAGCATGATCGGAAAGGGCGCCGATCAATTGACGCTGCAAAACGAGATCGGCGTAGCGGCGGATCGGCGAGCTCAGCTGCGCGTAAAAATCCAGTCCGATTCCCGCGTGATACTCGGGATATAGAGAAAGACGCGGCCGCTGAGACGCCAAATCGCCGACGGTCTGGGGCTGGACTCGATAGATGATCGGAATCCGGTTGACCGCGGCGTACCGAGCCGCGACGAAATTGCCCAGCACCATGAATTCCGCCACCAGGGTCCGGCCGGGAGACGAATTATCGAGTACTCGAACTTCGATGTCATCGTCGCGCACGCGAACTTTCGCCTCGCGCCGCTGGATCAGCACGGCGCCGGCGGTTCGGCGCCGTTCGCGGAGCATTCTCGCGGCTGAATGCAACCTTGTAACTGTAGCAGTGGCTTCATCGGTGGACGCGGCAGACTCGAGCATTCGATCCACCTGGTCGTAGTCGAGCCTCCGCATGATTGGAATTCGCGCGGGATAGATCGACGCCTCGATCAATTCGCCGTTGGCCGACAACCTCACGTCGGTGGTCAGAACCGGGCGATCTTCGCCCGCGACGAGACTCGCGGCGCGGCATGAAATCGGGTCGGGGAGCATCCGAATGGTGGCTTCCGGCAGATAAACCGTGGTGGCGCGCGCGGCCGCTTCCGCGTCCATCGGAGAGCCCTTTTTCACGAAGTCGGCGACCAGCGCGATATGTACTCGCACGCGCATTCCGCCGTCGGCGAGCGCCTCGCAACTGAGTGCGTCGTCCACCTCGAGCGTGTCCTCGTCGTCAATCGTAACAGCATAGCCGCCATCGGTGAGCGCGCGGGGACCGGGCGCCGCCTCGGCCGCGTCTTTCATAACGGCTTCGCTGAATTCGTCCTTGAGTCCCGCGATAAAAGCGAAACGCGGTACCCGTGGCCGCGCTCCCAACCGTTCCAGAATTTCGAAAGCAGCCTCCGCGGGATCGACTTCGGGCGCCGCCTGCGCGAGCATTTGGGTCATTTCGCGGCTGCGCGTAAAGGGGTTCTTTAGATAGCGCGATAGCTGATCGACCAGAGTGGCGGCGTCCTCGGCGGATGGTGTCTCGGCGCCGTTAATGACATCGCGCATCTGCTTCTGGATTTTTCGATAGTCGTCGCTCCGCGCCCGAATCCGATCATTCTGCATCCTGAGCCGCTCGACCTGATCGGGCGTGCGCGCAACGAAATCCATGTGACGCCGGACGAAGTAAATCCGATCGCCGAGCAGCGCTTCCATCATCACGGAGGCGGCGGCATTCGAGCGCCGGCCGAAAAACAGGTCGGCCAGTTCGGCGGCGGAGAAACTGCGGCCCTGCTCCTCGGCAACCTCCCAGAGCAGTTCGAGATCGAGTTCGGCGGAAAGTTCCGCGCGCTCTCGCTCCAACTCCGCCAGTGCAGCCGCCAGAGTTTCGCGATCGGCGCGACGATCCGGGTGGCGCATGAGAACCAGATCGCGCGGAACCATCCGCTCGTGTCCGGCAGAATCGATCACTGCGAGATGGCGTTCCTGCTCGCGCGTGACCAGCCCTGCCTTGAGCCGGCCCTGGTCCAGGTACTCGACAATTGTGCCGGCGTATTTGATTGGCGATGACACGTCGGAATTCATTTTGACGGGCGCCGCGAGCTAAGACTATATGGAAGGGCGACATTGGCTGGAAAAACGAATTGAGCAGGCGAATCGAGATCGATCTGCCCGAAGAGCTGTTCGAACAGCTCATGCGGGTGGCCGAAGCGATGGGGGTCTCGAATCCCGAAGAGGCCGCGACCATCGGACTTGCGGAGTGGGTTTCGCGGCGCAAGTCCGAACTCGACGACCGGGATCCGAACGAAAAATACGTAGTCAACGAGGCACTTGATGAACTTCTCGAAAAGAAAAAGTAGTTTTTCAGTATTCGCCATCGCGTTCAGTGTCGTCGCCCTGACGATTTCCGCATTGCCGGGCGTGACCAACTCGATCGCGAGCGCGGCGGGCAGGGGCCTCGACGTGGAAGTCCCGTTCGAGATCAAGGCGCTCAAGACGCCCGGACTCGTCGCACCGTACTTCCTGCAGGATGACCACGGCGCCATGGTGGTGTCCGACCAGGCCGGCGGCGTCTTCTCGGTCACGTTCGGCGGCAAGGTGACGAACATTGCGGACAAGTCGAAGATCAAGAATCCGGCCGGAGTCGCGATTGGTCCGGCAGGATTCGGATCGTACGCGGGCAATGTTTTCGTGCTCGCAGCCGCCGGCGATGTCAAGGCGCCGTGCGAGGTCGAACGAATCGACAAGTCCGGCGCGGTCAGCACGTTCGCCAAACTGCCCGATGCCGGCGCCGCTCCGACCGAATGCCGCGATCTCGAATTCGGCGCGGCCGGGACACCATTCGCAGGCAAGCTCTACGCGGCGGCTAGCGGCAACGCGACAATTTACTCGATCGACTCGTCGGGCAAAGCCAGTGTGTTCGGGACCTACGACAAGCCCATCAGGTTCGAGCTGACGACGATTCGGTTCGCGCCCGCTTCCGACTCGAAAGCTCCCAGCCTGATGCTGGTCGGGATGCGCCCGACCACGGGCGGAGCGTCGAAGATCGGGCGCATCGGCATGGTCGGCGCCGACGGCAAGATGAAGGACGACGTTTACCTGGTCGGATTCATCCGTCCGTCGGGCTTCGCGTGGTCGCCGTCAAGCTTCGGCTCATATGGTGACGAGCTGATGATCGCGGATACCGGCAAATTTGCGTCCGAGAACGCCAACGAACGCGACGGATCGGTTTATCGAGTGGAAAAAGGGATCGCTCGTCCATTCGCCGCGGGTCTGATGGATCCGACGGATATGAAGTTCATCGGCAGCAAGGCGGTGATATGCGATCCTGCGGAGAAGGGCAAGGGGCAGGGCGCGATCGTGATTATCTCGTCGCTACTTTGAGGGGCGAATGATCATCTCTCAACGCCACGGTTCGCGGACGACCTCGGTGTCGCCGGTCTCACGATCGACCAGCAGCATCTCGACCTGGTTGTACTGCCCCTTGGGGAAGAAAACGTAGCCGCTCACGGTGAAGTTTTTGCGCACTTCTTCGGGCTTGAGAGCGAGCGCCTCGATCTGCTGATTGGCCTGCTGATCCGCCTTCGATTGTCCGGCTCGGGCACCCTCGAGAAGTCCGTAGCCTGCGCCGTATGCGCTGCCGACAATCGCACCCCTTCCGACCGCGCCGAATGCAGACCCTACTGCCGCGCCTAATCCCGCGCCAACCGCGCCGGCCGCGACGCCGCTGAAGGCGGCACTCTTGAGAGCGCCCTTCAGTTCGCCCGCGTTGCCCGATTGGCGCGCGGCTTCGCCCGGCGGCAACGGCGCGACTCGCTCGCCATTGTCATTGAGCGCGAACACCTGGCTCGGTACGACCGAGCGTGGCGCATCGGTACCGTTGGCGATCGAGACATAAACGGGGGTCACCTGGCCGACGGTAGGCGCGGCGGCAACGCTGACCGCCAACTGGCCTTGCTGGGGAGTCGCCACGACGTTGGGCGTATGCTCGATCGGCGCCTGCGCGATGCCGCATCCCGAAATCGCAATTGCGGTCGCGATCGCGGCGACTCGGAGCAGGGTGGCAATGCGTCGATCGATATCTTCTGCCGTTCGATATTTCATGTCTCGCACCGGGTTCAGATCCTCGCTCGCCAAGGTATTCGCG
>JBGPNU010000012.1:0-20660 GCA_041487675.1 Binatus sp. (SeqCode) | reverse complement strand
GACCGGCAAGTCGAACGCGCAGACTGGAAAGGGCAATAGCAGCAAGGGAACCGGCCAGGGCAAATCGGAAAGCGCGGGCAACGGTGAGGGCAAGGCTGGCACTGGCGAGGGCAAGAACGAGGCCGGCAAAGGCTCGGGCAAGAACGAGAGCGGCAAGGGCTCGGCCAAGAACGATAACAACGATAAGAACAAGGGCGACAAGTCAAGCATCGAGCTCCAGAAGGAACTCGCCAAAGCCGAAGCGCAAGTCGAAACCGCCGACGCGAAAAATCCCGGCCCCGACAACCAGCCCGGCGCCGACAAGAACAAGGGCGGCGCCAACAAACCGGGTAACGATCAAAATCAGAAAGGCGGCAATCAGCCGAGTCCCAACCTGCCCGGAAATATCCCGAAGCCGGGCCGCAACGGCGATCGCAACATCCCGGCCGCAGGGGGAAATAACAAGAACAATACGGATCGCGGATCGAACCTCGGAGATACGCATCTCGGTGAGATGCCCTTGCCCTTGAGCGCCCAGCGCTACCTGAGGCCGGGCGAGAAGGGTGGGCCTCTCGATATCAAGGATGCGCGCTATGTAATGTTCCGGCTGCCCGGTGCGTCTCCTTCCAGCGGCGGCGGGAAAACGGTACTTGACACCGAACGGCACAAGGCAACCACCGCATATGTCAACGCTCCGCTCGCGCCGAGCAGCGACAACGCGCCACCTGATGAGCGGCAACTGGTGCCGCCGCGCTACCGCGACATGATTCATTAGACGAGGAATTGGAAAAGGAAGGACAACGGATGGGAGCGGCTCCGCAACAAACTTCACCCGACCAGCGAGTCGGAGATTTTCGAAAGATATTCGCGCGCGCCGAGAGCGAAGTGGCGCGCATCATCGTTGGGCATCAGGATATCATCCGAAAAACGCTGACCGCGCTGTTTTGCGGCGGGCACATTCTGATCGAAGGCGTTCCCGGACTCGGCAAGACCTTGATGGTCAAGGCGGCGAGCGAAACGCTCGGGCTGAGCTTCAAGCGAATCCAGTTCACGCCCGATCTGATGCCCTCGGACATCATCGGCACGCAGGTGCTGACCGAAGCCGATGGGCATCGCGAGTTCCAGTTCAAGCCGGGGCCAATCTTCGCGCACATGGTGCTCGGCGACGAGATCAATCGCGCGACGCCGAAGACTCAATCGGCGGTGCTGGAAGCAATGGAAGAGCATCAGGTGACCGTGTTCGGCACCACCTACGTGCTCGATCCTCCGTACATCGTGCTGGCGACGCAAAATCCGATCGAGTTGGAAGGAACCTATCCGCTGCCGGAAGCGCAGATGGATCGGTTCATCTTCAAGGTCGTGATGGGATCCCCCAAACCTGACGAACTGCGCGAAATCCTGACCCGCACGACCGGCACCGCGCACAACCCGATTCATCCGCTGTTTGAGCCGTCGAAGGCCCCGCAGGCGATCGAAGATCTGAAAGCGCTGGTGCGGGAAGTGATGGTGGCGGAGCCGCTCGAACGATACATCATCAGCGTGATCGGCGGATGCACGCCGGGCGGCCCGGGCGCGATCCCCGAGGTTTCGCAGTACCTGCGTTTCGGGCCGAGCCCGCGCGGCGCACAGGCTATGATGCTGTGCGCGAAGGTCAACGCGTTGCTCGCCGGACGGGTGAGCGTGAGCTACGACGATATCGACGATTCGATCATTTCCTGCCTGCGGCATCGGCTGCTGCTTAACTTTCAGGCCGAGGCCGAAAACGTTTCATCCGAATCGATCCTCGAGCAGGTGGTAAAGCGGCTTCGTAAGCCGCGCGCGTAACCGATGTTCGGACTGCCCGATGAGTTCACGCCGGGTTTTCTCGCCCGGCTCGAAAAGCTCAGGATCAGGACCCGCCAGCGATACGCGGGGCTTGGCCGCGGGATGCATCTGTCGCCCAAGCGCGGCTCATCACTCGAGTTCAACGATTTTCGGCATTACTCGCCCGGCGACGATTTTCGCTACATCGACTGGGGCCTCTACGGACGCAGCGACAAACTCTACATCAAGCTTTTTCAGGAAGAGGAAGACCTGCTCACCTACATCTTCGTCGATGCGAGCGCATCGATGGCGTATCCGTCGGGCGACCGCAAATTCGAATCCGCAATCGTAACCGCGCTCGCTCTCGCCTACGTGGCGCTCGCCAGCGGCGACCGCGTGATGCTGCGGGTGCTGGGCGGCACGGGAGCGAAAGTCAATCCGGCGTTCGTCACCGGGCGGCATCGGATCGTCGAGCTCGCGCGACGCCTCACCGGGCTACGGCCGGCCGGGCAATTCGATTTCGCAACCTCGCTGGCGCATGAACTCCTCGCGATTCGGCGCGCCGGCAAAGTGTTCATCGTCTCGGACTTCCTGATGCTGCTGAACTCGGTCACCCGGGGCCTCGGAATGTTCACGGCGGCCTCGATGGATTTGACCGCGGTGCAGATCCTGGGCGGGCGCGAGCTCAACGGCCAGGGTCTCGACGGCGACGTCGAGGTGGTCGATTCAGAATCGGGAGAGCGGCTGCGAGTGTCGATCGGCGAGCGCGAACGCACCCAGTATCGCGACACGATGCTGCGGCTTACGCGGGAGATCAAATCGTTCTGCCTGAAGCGCGGACTGCATTACGCGCTCTACACAACCGATCACGACTTTCAGCAGTTCTTCGTACGCGAGGTGCGCGATCTCGGGCTTGCGCACTGAAGAGTTTTGAGATGGGACTGCTTTATCCAGGCGCGCTCGTATTCCTGGCCCTGGTGCCGGCGCTGGTGCTCGCGTACCTCGCGAGGGAACGGCCCGCGCGGGTTACGGTATCGAGCGTGATGGCGTTTCGCGCGCTGCGTGGTTTTCGACGCGAGCGCTTCGGCGGCTGGCCGCGGCTCGACTGGATGTTTTTTGCCGAGGTCTTGATCTTGAGCCTCGCGGTGCTCGCGATGGCGGGGCCGTTCATCTGGAAAAAGACCACTCCGCTCGCGGTCGTGATCGACAACTCGGCGGCGATGCAGGCGCTGACGCCGGCGGGCAGGAGCCGCTTCGATATCGCGCGCGAAAAGATCGACGCCGCGCTGTCCGCCGAAGACGGCGGTGAAATCTCGCTTTACGTCACCGCGCCGCTGCCGCGCCGGGTCGCGCCGGCGTTCAGCACGTTGACCGAGGCGCGGCTGGCTCTTTCGCGAATCAGGCCAACCGACGCGCCCAACGATCAAACCACGCTGGTGAATTTTCTTGGCAACCTCGCCTCGGAAGCGCGCGTCGCGAAAGTGATTTTCGCGGGCATAAACACGCTCGCCGCGCCGGTGCCGCCGCGAATTCATCCGATCGCGGTCGGCGATCCGGTTGCGAACTTTGCAATCGGATCGTTCTCGCTCCGGCGCGAAGTCCTTGGGGCGGAAGCACTCCACGCGAGTCTGACGGTCGGGAACTTCAGCACGGAGACTCGCAACCTGGAACTCGTTGTGACGGGAGACGGCAAGCGAGTCGCCCACGCCAAAGAATCGCTCGGCGCCCGCGAGACTGGAACGCTTGAATTCCCGGCGCTGCCCCCCGCGCAGGTGTACAAAGTCGAACTCGGTCCCAGTGACGCGCTCGCACTCGACAACGTCGCGTACGCAACCGCAGGCTCGGTCAAGGCAGTCTCGATTCTGTTCATCAGCCCGACTCCAGCCGACGCGAACGGTCTCAAGTCGATCCCGGGCGTCGCGGTCATCGCGCGCACCCCCGATGCCTACCAGCCCGACGATTTGGCAAACGTCGATCTCGCAATTTTCGAGTACGCCACACCCAGGACATTGCCGGGCGTGAACACGATGCTGGTGATGCCACCGCCGGGCGATCCTGTTTTCGGCCTGCTGGTCACGCCGGCCGCGCAGATCCAAATCGCCGGCTGGCGCCAGACCGATACGCTGACCGACTCCGTGAACTTCCGTCTGCTGACTATCCGCGGCGGCGAATATTTCGGGATCCATCCGTGGATGAGCAAAGTGGTCAGCGGCGATGGCGGCGCGCTGCTGCTGAAGGGAGAACGCGGAGGCCATCGCTTTGTCGCGGCCGGATTCAATCCGTTCCCGTACCTCGGCCGGCGCAACCTGCCGATGTCGGTGCTGACGCTCAACGCGGTGAGCTACCTGGCCGGACTCGGCTCGAGCAGCGCCGGATATCGCACCGGACAGCCGTGGCTGGTGCCCGCGGGTGCGAATAGCGTGGTCCTGCCGTCGGGAAAAAAGATCGCGGCGCAACCCGGCACGCTCTTCACCGAGGTTTCGGAGCAGGGAGTCTATGAACTGGTAGGTCCGGGCGGCGCGAAGACACCGCGTGCGGTGAACCTCGCCGACTTGACCGAGTCGGATCTTTCAAACTCGCCGGCGCTCAAGGTCGAAGCTGTCGGCGCGGCCTCCGCGGCCGAGCCGGTGACGGAAAAGTCATCGCTGAGCGATTATCTGCTCGCCGCGATAATCGCGCTGACCGCTCTGGAAGCGCTCATCGTCTATCGGCGCCGTCGCCGCGTGGCGGAGGCGTAGCCGTGACGCCGCTGGCAACTCTGCGCGGCCTGACTTTGGCGCATCCGGAGGCGCTCTACATCCTCGCGGTTCCCGCGATCGTGCTGCTCTGGGGGATTATCAACGCGCGCGAATTGCGCCGCGTGTTTGCTCCTTTGATGCGCGCGGCCGCGCTTGCGCTCTTTGTGATCGCGCTCGCCAATCCGCAGCGTGTGATGCGCTCCACGGGCGCGGCGAGGCCGGTGCTGGTGGACGCGAGCGGGAGTATTACGCCACAGATGCGCGCGTGGACGGTCAAGCTGCTGCGCGACGAGCTTGGTCTTCGCGGCGGCGATCCCGCGTTCATGTTCGCGACTGGTGCGGCGCCGGAATCGATCGCCACGATGGAATCCGCATTCGAGAGCGGCGCCGGATGCGCGCAATGCGCGCCGACTGCCACCAATCTCGAAGGCGCGCTCTATCGTATTGCCGCCGATCCCGATGCGCATGGCGGGCCGGCCGTGCTGGTGACCGACGGATGGCAAAACCGCGGCGACGCGGAGCGCGCGATAAGCGCGATTGTGTCCGCGGAGATTCGCCTCGACATTTTCACACCGCCTGGTGCGCGCTCGATTCCCAACGTCGCGATGACCGAACTATCGCTGCCGCACGCGCTCGAAAAGGCGGCGCCATTCGCGCTCGGCGTCACCATGGAAAATCTCAACGACGCGCCGGTGACGGGCTCGATCGCGATCGATCGCGACGGGGTCGCGATCGCGGAGCGCAAAGTCACGCTCGCGCGCGGCTCCCAGCGCTTCGACTTCCCGGTCCACACCGAGAGCGCCGGCCTCGCTTCGTATGGCGCCGTATTCAAACCCGAACACTCCGCGCAGGACGCCTACTTCGAGGACGATTCGCTGAAGGGATGGATCGGAGTCGGCGCGCGCCGAAAAGTTTTGATTCTGACCGACAGTGCCAAGGACGCAAATTATCTGGGCACCGTCGTGCAGCGGATGGGACTCGAACCGGCGGTGGTGCCCGTGACCGGCGAGGTTTGGGACGGCAGTATCTCGGGCTACGACGCGATTCTAATCAACAACGTGCCGAGCGAACGAATCGCACCGGCGGCGCAGAGCGCGATGGCCGCGTACGTCAATCGCGGCGGTTCGCTCGCGATGATCGGTGGCGATTCCAGTTTCGGTCTCGGCGGCTACGCGGACAGCCCGCTCGCGCCCGTGATGCCGGTGACGATGAAGCCGCCGCAGCACAAAGAACGGAAACGCGCGCTGATCCTGGTGATCGACAAATCAGGCTCGATGGGCCGCAACGACAAACTCACCTATGCAAAAGCCGCAGCCGCGACGGTTACCAAAACGCTCAAGGACTCCGACTTGATCGGCGTGATCGGATTCGACTCGCAGCCGTTCGTCGTAATTCCGTTGCAGTCGGTGGCGCAGAGCCGCCCGTATCTCGATCAGATGATCAACCGGCTCTCCGCGCACGGTCAGACCTACCTGATACCAGCTCTGCGCGAGGCTGAACGCACGCTCGGCACCAGCGGCGCCCAGGTGAAGCATGTCGTCATCCTGACCGATGGCGAGACCGGCGGCACCGCCGAGATGTACTACGACCTGGTCTCGCGGATGCATCATGATTCGGGCGCGACGATTTCGGCGATCGCGGTCGGGCACGACGCCAACGTCGATCTCCTGCAAGCGATCGCCAAGTACGGCGGCGGCTCCTACTATCAGACCGACAGCCCACAAAACCTGCCGGAGCTTTTCGTCGAAGACTTCCGCAGCCACGGCGGCGAGACCACGATGGTCGAAAATGAGTTCTCGCCACGGAGCGCGAATCCCGATCCGATTCTGAAGGACCTCGCGAGCCGGCAGATGCCCGCGCTCAAGGGCTACGTCTCCACCGAGATCAAACCGCGCGCGACGATGAGCATGTTTGTCGATCGGAGCGGGACGGATGAACCCGTGATCGCGAGTTGGCGGTATGGCGCGGGCAAAGCGATGGCGGTTACCACCGACGCGAGCGGGCGATGGTCGGGGAAATGGGTGAGCGGTAACGTTTTTCAGCCGCTCTGGGATCGGTTGCTCGCCTGGATGACGCCCGAGTCTCCCGCGGAGCCCAAGATTGATGTGGCGCTCGGCTACAACGCCGGACGCATCAATATCAAGCTCACCGACTACAGCGCCGAACCCGCCAGCACGACGCATCTCGTCACCGTGCTGGTTACTCGTCCGGACGGGAGCAAGCTCGAGACCGCGCTCATCGAAGAAGTGGCCGGCGAGCTGGCGGGCTCGATCGACGCGCCTCAGCCGGGAAACTACTACTTCGAAGTTCGCTCTCCCGCGGGCAAAGACAAAAAATTTCCGCCGCTCGCGTACACCGTGAGCCCTTCCGTGAGCGCCGAATTGCCGCGCCCCGAGCCCAACTACGGCCTGCTCGAGCATCTCGCGTCCGCTACCGGCGGCCGCCTGAATCCGACACCCGCGGAAGTCGTGACCGGCCGCGCGATGCTCGAGCGTCGCGTCTCGATGGATCCGTACCTGCTCGTTGCGGCGATGATTATTCTGATCGGCGAGGCACTGGTGAGACGTCTCACTGGATGAAGCGCGGAGCAAATCGGTGAGCGACCAAGCCATCCACCCGAACCATCGCGTGCAGCGCAACTATCCGGCGAAGGTGCGCTTCTGCCCGCTCTGTGGCGCATCGATGGCCTCGCGGATGGTGCTCCCCGAAAAAAGCCTGCGCAAAGTCTGTACGCAATGCGGCTTCGTGCTTTTCCCAGGACCGAAACTTGTCGCGGGATGCCTGGTGATCGACGCGGGCAGAGTTCTTCTGCTGAGGCGAGGGATAGCGCCTGCGCTTGGCAAATGGACTTTTCCGGGTGGCTACGTCGATTTCGGCGAGAACGCAGCCGACGCGGCGGTTCGGGAGACTCGCGAGGAGGTCGGAATGCGAGTCGCGCTCGGACCGTTGCTGGGCGTTTTTACCGACATTGAAAGCACCGCGATTTCGATTGTAGTCTATCTCGCCGAGCCAGGTCCGGACGCTCCGGCTCTCTCCGACGAGGCGACCGAGGTCCGTTACTTCGGGCCCGAGGGGATTCCATGGCATGACCTCGCCTTTCCGACGACGATCGATGCGGTCACCTCATGGGTCGCATCGACACGGTGAGTGCGAGCCGGAAAATCCTTTCGATGAGCCAACTTGCGGACTACGGGCATTAGCAAAACTGACCGAAGTGTGCTACAAAATTTATCTTCGTGGCCCCCGAGCAGCCATGGCCATTTCAAGAACGGAGGTGGCTCTTATGGAACGGGTGGAAGTTGTTGGCGGCAACGTCTTTGTCGTTCGGACCCGCCAGTTGGGTCCCGACTGGTGGTGTTGCGATCTGTACGAGCGAGTGGAAACCGACGACGGAATCGAGGCGTTTCTGCTCGAGGATTTCGGCCAATCCGAGATGGAAGCGATCGGGATGGCGCTAAGTGACGCGCACGAGCCGAACCATATTCAGCATCACCATCACTAGTCGAAGCGCCGCTCAGAAAATCGCGAGCTCAAATTTTATCCGCCGGCCTTACCATCTGGCGCTCGAA
This sequence comes from Binatus sp. (SeqCode), assembly GCA_041487675.1. Classification (GTDB taxonomy): domain Bacteria; phylum Desulfobacterota; class Binatia; order Binatales; family Binataceae; genus Binatus. The sequence continues at coordinate 12,571 of JBGPNU010000012.1, read as the reverse complement.
TTCCGACGACATCGTGGTGAGCGTATCGGCCTCCGCGGGCGTCTTGTCGTCGCGAACCCGCACAATTCGCGCAAATCGCAGTGCGATCCCCGCTTCGTACTGAGGACTGCGCTGGAGATCGTTGTAAGCGACCTCGACGACCACCGCCGGACGAACAGTCACGGCGCCATGCGATTCATCTGTCTTGAGCGCGAGTAGCCGCTCGGTCATTTCGCGGAACTGCGCGTCGCTGAAGCCCTTGAAAGTCTTACCGACCATGACGAAGGCCCCGGTTTTGTCGTCGCGCGCGGCCAGATGGTAGTTGGATAACCATCCGTGGCGGCGCCCGTAGCCCCACTCCGCCGCGATGATCACCAAGTCGAGCGTGTGCGTGTGCTTTATCTTGAGCCATCCGCGCCCGCGTGCTCCCGGCGTGTAGGTGCTCCCGAGCGACTTCGCCATCACGCCTTCATAGCCGCGGGCAACTGCGTCGGCATAAAATTTTTCAGCCGCGGACAGGTTGGGCTGAACGATACGATCCACCAGGTCGAGTCCGGCTGCGGAGGCGAGTTCGCCGAGCGTGTCGATTCGCTCGCGGAGCGGATGATCGATCAGCAATGCGCCGTCGAGGGCGAGCAGGTCGAACACAAAGAGCCGCACCGGCTGTTCGGCGCGCGCCTTCTCCACATCGCGCGTGCGTCCAAACCGGCGCATCACTTCCTGGAACGCGAGCGGGCGCCCGCTCGAGTCCACGGCGATCACCTCACCGTCGAGGATCGCGTGGCGCGCACCCAGGCGGCGCGCAATCTCGACGACCTCCGGCAAGCTCTGGGTAATCTCGTTCATCCGGCGAGAGAAAATTCGCACCTCTCCGGCGTCGAGATGATGGACTTGCACTCGCGCGCCGTCGATCTTGTGCTCGAAGGAGACTTCCGGACCGAGCATCGCGAATGCCTCCGCGACGTCCGCAGCCGGCTGCGCGAGCATCGGCTTCAGCGGCTTTACGACTCGATCGCCGTGCGCGGATGCATCGATCGAAGATGCGCCCTCGACGGATTTTTGCGCGTCGGGAGAGCGCAGGAGTCGGACCACGCGGCCGAGGTCGGCCTCGAGCATATGAATCCGGCGAACTTCGGCGACCGGCCGCGAAGCCATCTTGGCAAGAGCCTCGAGCATCAAACCTTCGCTCATACCATGGCGCATCTCGCGGATAAGAATTTTGGCGATATATTTGGCTTCCAGTGCGGACGCGCGCTCGAACAGTTCGCGCAGCGATTCTAGCTTGCGGTTGCGCGCGTGCCGTCCCTCGATAGCGGCAATCGCGGCAAATTTTTCGTTGAGCTCGCGAATCGTGAGCGTCGGCTCGGGATCTTCCGGCCGATACTTGAGCATCATCTCGACCGCCTCCCCGAAGTCCTCGGCGGCGGTGAAGATTTCCTCGCCCTGCTCTTCGGTGCCGGTCAGTCCCGCGACGATCTTCCAAATCGCGCGTCCGCTGATTTGCAAGCGCTTCTCCTCGCCCTGCTCGACGGCGCGGCCGACGATAAACCGCGCCGCGATCTCAGCTTCGTCGATGTCGAGCGCGGCCAGAAAGGTACCGACCGTCTCGGCCATCTGAAGCCGGCTCTGAGTCTGGCTGAGCGACTGGCAGACCAGGGCGAAGTCGTAAAACGAGGGCACGTACTGAGATTAACCCCGCGCGCAACGAATCGCGCAAGCGCCGCCTCGCGACCGGCCTACGGCGCCATTGGGTGCGACTTCACGAACGGCACGAACACTTTCAGAAATTCAGCGCGGCCCTCCGCCATGAAGGCGTGGCCTACGCCCGCGATGAGGTGCAATTTCGCGCCGGGAATCTGCGCGGCGATAATCTCCGAGTTTTTTGCCGGGATGAGCACATCTTCGGCGCCCGTGATAACCAGTGTCGGCGCCTTGATTTGCGGCAGGCGATCGAAAGTCTTCAGCGTATAGGTGCCTTCGAGTTGGCGTTGGAACGCGAACGGCGGGGTTGGATATTTGAGCAGACGCGGAATCGCGGCCTCGAGCACTGCGCGATTTTCCGCGATGTAACGGGGCGTGTACGCAAGCGGCCATCCGCGGCGAATCACGTCCTCGGGCGAAACGCCTTCGCGCGGCGCGGTCAGAATCTTCAGCGACTGCGGCGGTGGCGGGATCGAATGCGTTCCACCCGCGGTGGTGCATCCGAGCGTGAGCGTCGCGGTGCGCGTGGGATGGCGCAGCGCGAATTCCTGCGCGATCATCCCGCCCATCGATACGCCGAACACGTGCGCGCGCGGAACTTCGAGCTTCCCCAGCAGCCCGGCCGCGTCGTCGGCAAACATCTCGATCGAGTACGGCGCGTCAGGCTTGTCGCTCTGCCCGGTGCCGCGATTGTCAAACGTGATCACGGACAAGTTGCGCGCGAGTTCCTCGACCAACTCGGGATCCCATGCCGCCGAACTCGCGCCGAGGCCCATGATCATCAGGAGCGGTTCGCCCTTCCCGTGCAGATCGTAGTTGAGATTCACATCGCCGACTTGAACCTTGGGCATTTTAGTTTTCCTTCGCGACGGCTAACAGCCGGACGCCTTACTTGTTAATGCAGAAACCCTGCTTCTTCATGTAATCGACCGAGTTGCCGGTGAGAGCGGCCTCAGGCGTCGCGTCGGCCCGATAGACCGATGTGTGCTGCGGATCGTAGTAGCACATCAGCTTGATAGCCTGGCCCGCGGGGATCTGGAATTCGATCGAGTCGGGCATATTGGGCTGCCCGTACGAACTTGCCATCGGCATGCTGGCCTGCTGTGGCGCCGGCTTAGAGCCGCCGCCCAAAGCCTGGCACATCTTTGCCGCGTCGATCTGACAACTCCCGGCGGGCGCTGGGGACATCTGCATGCTCGCGAGCCCCGCACCCGGCGCCTGCGCGGTTTTGCTCGAGCACGCAGCGGACCAAATCGCGATCGCCGCGAGCGACAAGATCCCGGTGATTTTTCGAATCCTGGCGGTCGTCATAGTACCCCCTGTTTTTTCAGGCCGCGCTCGACGCAGGAGAGGGCGCTCCGGCTCGAGCGCGATCCTTGAGGTCGAGCTTGCGGCATCGGAGGATCAGCTCGCTGCGCGCGACGTAGGCGGCTTCCTCGACCGCGATTCCGTGCCGCAGCAGGATCTCTGTGAGTTTTTCCTTCGTGTAATGGGTGATGTGCTCGTCCTTGTATCCACCCGGCATCAGAAAGCCGTAAACCGGTTCGATAATCCGCCAACCTATCGTCGCGTAATCGGGAGTGCCGAGGATCAAGGCGCCGCCTACGCGCAGCACGCGGCGCATCTCGGCAAACAGGGACTCGTCGAACGGGATATGTTCGATCACCTGCGAGCTGATCACGCAATCGAACGAACTATCTTTGAACGGCAGCGCAAATGCGGAAGCATTGACCAGCGGCATCCCATAGCGGCGCAGGAAACGAAGCTTGGCGAAGTTGAAATCCATGCCGATCGCGTTGTTGAGGCTCTGCACGATCAGACTGGAACCGCATCCGGCATCCAGGACGCGGCCGGCGCCGCGCGCCCATGAGACCGCGATATGGTGGCGGCGGCGTTGCCAGAAGCGCTGCATTGGAATCAGGCTGTAGAAGGCGCGCTCGTCGTAGTCTGCGGATGCGAGCGAGTTTCGAATCTTCCAGAGATTTACCGACGAACGCATTATCTTCCATCCGAAACTCAGCAACTTCGCATGCGAGCGTCCCGCGCCGCGGGGAAAATATGTGAACGGGACCTCGACGATGATGAATCCCCGGGCGTATGCCTTGACCAGGATTTCCTCCAGCACTTCGAAATTGGTGCTGCGAAGATCGAGATTCGCGAGCGTGTCGCGGCGGTAAAGGCGGTATCCACTGGACAGATCCCGCACCGGCATCGAGAGCATCCGCCTGAGCACGCCGTTCAGAAGCCAGCTGCTCGCGCGGCGGACGAACGGAGCGTAGGCGACGCCGCCGCGCGCATAGCGCGACGCGATCACGATGTCGCCGCGCTGGCGCGCCCGCCACATCTTCACCACAAAATCGGGATCGTGCGACTGGTCCGCGTCGAGGGTGAGGATGTAATCGCCGCGCGCCTCGGCAAAGCCGGTCTCCAGCGCACCCGCGTAGCCGCGCCGGCGTTCAGCCACGACGCGCGCGCCCAATGACTCCGCGGTTTCGCGGGTTCCGTCGCTCGATCCGCCATCCACCACCACCATCTCATGCGTGAGCCGTTCGCGATCGAGCAACGCGGTGAGCTTGGGAATCAGAATCCGCAGGTTGGCGGCTTCGTTTACGACCGGCAGGATTACGGAAACGTCCATGGCAGGTCAGTTTCCTTTATGCTCGATCGAAAGAAAAGGGAACCCGCCAAATGGGCGCTGGGTGCCGTCAAATCGCCGGCGCCAATCATCGACCACACCAGGGCGGCTTGCCCGCAGGCGCCGCGCGCCATAGCTTCTGAAGTAATCTCATGATGCGGATGGCGACGGGCGTGCGGGAAAAATCACTGTCGAAGAAAGAGTCACTGTCGAAGATAGTTGCGGTTGTCGGGATCGCGCTTTGGATTGCGGCGCTGGTCGCTCCGGCCAGCGCGGCCAGGGCGCACCGGCGGGCAGCGGCGAAAGAAGAAGCTCCTGCCATGGCGCTCGGCCAGATTCACGTGTTCGGAGATCGCCCCGCTCCGTTCGCACTCGACGCCAGGGCCGCCATGATGATCGACGCGAACACGGGCGCGATGCTCTATGCATACAACGAGCACGACAAAATGCAGCCCGCGAGTCTCGCGAAGATCATGACCTTCTACCTGACCCTCGACGCGCTCAAGTTGAACAAGATCGTTCCGACCACCGACGTAACAATCAGCGAGAAGGCGTGGCGGCTTTCGATGGACGATAGCGTATCGCGAATGTTTCTCGGCGTCGGGCAAAAAGTCCCGGTGAACGATTTGCTGTACGGTCTGATGGTCTCGTCGGGAAACGACGCTGCGGTGGCGCTCGCGGAATACCTCGGCGGCAGCACTGACGCATTCACCGAGATGATGAACGACAAGGCGCAGAAACTCGGATTGAGCGAGACCCATTTCGACAACCCCGACGGACTGCCGGCCGAGGGTGAGTTCACCACCGCAGCCGACATGGTGACGCTTGCGCACTCGCTCATACGTCATCATCCGGAAGCGCTCGGCTATACATCGGCCAAGGAGTTCGCGTTCGACAAGATCAAGCAGCCAAACTTCAATACGCTGCTTTTCTATGACAAGCGCGTAAACGGGATAAAGACCGGCCACGTCGAAGCGGCGGGCTACCATCTGGTCGCGTCGGCCGGATCGAACGGGATGAATCTCATCTCGGCGGTGATGGGCGCGCCGAGTTCGGAAAAACGCCGCACCGAGTCCGAGAAATTGATCGACTGGGCGTTCCGCACGTTCGTGAGCTACAAGCCCGACCTGAAAAAGAACATGCCCGCGGTGATGCCGGTTCACGATGGGGTTGCGGATACGGTTGCGATTGGGCCTGTGGGCGAGGCGGTGTTCACGCTCGGGCGCGGCGAAGAGAACAAGGTCGCGGTCGGATTCACGCCGGCGGTCAAGTACCTGGTAGCGCCGGTTAGTCCCGGCGAGCACGTCGGAGATCTGGCGGTGATGCTCGACGGCAAACCGGAGTCCGCGATTCCAATCGTCACGCAGGCCGGAGTCGCGCGAGCGGGATTCTTAAGCCGGATGCGCCAGCGTATCGGGCGCTTGCTCTGAGCGAGCGGCAATCGAACCGGTTACGAGCCGAGCTCGACCAGGATCGATTTCGCTTGAATCAAGTCGTAAGTTTCGAAGCCTTCGGTAAATTGCGCGAACACTGGGGTAAGCGCCAGGCGGGCCTGGTCGCGCTGGTCGATGCTCGCGAGCAGCCGCGCAAGGCTGGTTGCGGCGCGGAGCTCCCACGAGCGCGCCCCACTTCTCTGCGCGATCTCGATCGCGCGGCGGAAGTATCGCTCGGCCTCGGCGACGCGATTGGCGAGCAAAAGCATCGTCTCGCCGCGGAGTCTGTGAATCTCCACTTCGAGCAGGCGATGGTCCATTTGCTCGCTCCGTTGCGCTGCCTGATCGAGCACTCGCAGACTTTCATCGGGACGCTTCATCATAAGGTACACTTCCGCTAGCAGGACTAACGAGAACGAGTAGATCAGGTCGGCGCCGCTGGCGGCCAGGCTCTCCACGGACTCTTTCAGCATCGTGAGCCCGGAAGTCAGCGCGACTTCATCGTCCCGATAGTAACCTTCGCCGGCCAGCGTGCGCCCAAGACACATTTTTCCCGCTGCCAGCCAATACGGAAGCCCGTTTTCGCGCGACAGTTCGATCAGCGCTTCGGAGCGGGGTCGCACGTCGTCATACTCGCGCCGGAAATGCATCAGCACGATCGCGTACAGGTTAGAAAACGCGAGGCTAAAGGGACGGCGGAGCTGCACAGCCAGATCGTCTGCCTCGACTATTCGCTGTTTCGCCTGCTCCGGATGTCCGCCTATATGGAGCGCCCATGCAAGATTGCAACGTGACGGTATGACCGGCGCCTGCATCATTGGCAGATAGCGCATGAGATCGCGATCGAGGATATTCGCGGCTATCTCCAGATGCTCGCGCGCCGCGGGAAATTCGCCCATCCAGAGCTGCGTCGCCCCCATCGCGTTGTGCGCTCCCGCCGTTGCTAGATCGCCCTGCGTTCGCCCGGCCATGGTGAGCAATTTCTCCGCGATGACGCGGCTCTCGCGGAGTCGTCCGCTGGCATGATCGAAGCCCCACAGCGCAAACAACACGCCGTAGATCTCAGGTGTCTCACCGGCACGGCGGCAGAGTTCCTGCGCGCGCTCGATGTTGGTCGCCATCTCCGGCGACGAAAATCCCTGGGTCGAGACGATCAGCGGCCCCAGCATCATCCGGATCTTCAGCTCCCCTTGATCGCGCTCGCGCGATTCGGGCATCGCGGCTATCCACCGCAGCGCCTCGCGCGCATACCCGATAGCGTCGTTGTACGCAGAGCGCACCGCGGCCTGCTCCGCCGCGCGGCGCAAATATTCGATCGCCTTGGCCGCGTTGCCGGTGCGGTTGTAATGATGCGCCAGATCGGCAAGGTGATCGTCGAGTGTCGCGGAAAACATTTCCTCAAGCGCAGTCGCGGTGCGCTCATGAATTATCTTGCGCCGCTCCGACAGGATCGAGTCGTAGGCTACCTCCTGCGTGAGCGCGTGCTTAAAGGTGTAGTCGCTCTCCGGAAGCGCCGGCTGCTCGTAGATGAACTCGCCAAACTGCAGATTCGACAGCATCGCGGCCAGCTCATCATCCGGCTTGCCGACCACCCGCCGCATCAGGCCCATCGGAAATTCCTTGCCTATGACGGAGAGCGTCTGGAGCAAATCCTTGTCGCGAGCGGAGAGCTTGTCGATTCGTGCGGCCAGGATTCCTTTGACGGTCGGCGGAATCTGAATCGATGCGAGCGGTTTCGCAAGCGACACTCTGCCATTGCGCGCCAGAACCCCCTGATCGAACAGCACTTGCACCATCTCTTCCATGAAGAACGGATTGCCTTCGGTGCGCTCGATGATGGTCGCTCGGAGCGGGCCGAGCTCGGCATCTTCGCCGAGCAGTCCCGAAAGAAGTTCGGCTGCGTTATTCTGCCCGAGCGGATCGAGGCGCAACTGCGTGTAGTAAGTTTTGTTGCCCCAGTTGTGACGATACTCGGGGCGATAGTTCACCATCATCAGGATTCGCGCGGTGCCCAGCGAGTCGGCCATCAGGTTCAGCAGCGCTTCCGTTTCCGCATCCACCCAGTGCAGGTCTTCGAAGATGAGGAGCAGGGGCTGATCGAGGCTTTCGCGCAAAATGAGGCTCCTGACCGCTTCGCGCGTACGCCGGCGCCGAATCGACGGATCCATTTCATCGAGCACGGTGTCGCCGCTCGAGATTCCGAGCAGCGCGAAAAGATGCGGCAGCGTATCGTTCAGCGCGCGGTCGAGCGCGAGCACCTTGCCGGTGACCTTCTCGCGCCGGGTGCGCTCGTCGTCCTGATCCGCGATGCGAAAATAGCCCTTGAGCAGTTCGACCACGGGCAGATATGCCGACGCCTTGCCATGTGAAACCGAAAACGCCTCGAGCACGAGGCTCCCGCTTTGCGAGCGCAGCTTGAACTCGTGGAACAGGCGCGACTTTCCGACCCCCGCCTCCGCCATCGCGGCGACAATCTGCCCGTGTCCGTCGCGGGCGAGTGTTAGTGCGTGCGTAAGCTGTTCCATCTCGGCGACTCGGCCGACAAACTTCGTGAGCCCGCGCGACGCGGAAAGTTGCAGCCGTGTCTTGAGCGGGCCAATCCCCATCACCTCGTACACATTGATCGGATCGCTGACACCCTTGATTCGCGCCGGCCCGAGCGCTTTCAGATCGAAGTAGCCGGTGGTGAGCTTCTGCGTCTGTTCGGTGATGACGATCGATCCGGTCGGTGCAAGCGTTTGCATCCGCGCCGCCAGACTCGTCGAATGGCCGATCGGCGTGTACTCGGTGTGCGCGTCGTCGGTGCGAATCGAGCGCACCACCACCTCGCCGGTGTTGAGTCCGATCCGAATTTCGACCGGCGGATTGCCCGCCGCGCGCAGTTCCGCCGAGTACCTGTGCATTTCCTCCTGCATGCGAAGCGCCGCGTAGAGTCCGCGCTGGGGATGGTCTTCGTGAGCGACCGGCGCGCCGAACAGCGCGAAGATCCCATCGCCGGTGGATTGCACGATGTAACCGTCGTAGCGATGCACCGCGTCGATCATCAGTTTCAACGCCGGATCGATGATCGCGCGAGCTTCTTCGGGATCGAGATCCTCCATCAGGTCCATCGATCCCTTGATATCGGCAAACAGCGCCGTGACCGTCTTGCGCTCGCCGCCCGAAACTTCCGACGCCGGCCGTTCCGGCGCGACGCGGACCGAAGACTGCAACGGAGACTGTGAGGACCGCGCGTTTGACGGAGTCGGCTTTGCGGCGACCGTGTCCTCGGAACCCGGCATCAGCGATGCGCCGCATTCGCCGCAGAATTTGAATTGAGGCGGATTCTCGAATCCGCAGCCGGGGCATCGGTTCATGAGCGGCGCCGCGCAATTGCCGCAGAACTTCATTCCGGCAGGATTTTCCGTGCCGCAGCTCGAGCATCGCATCGTGATGAATCTACCCCGGCAAGATCGGGATCACCACTTGAAGCCCAGCGCCTCGGTCAGAAACTTCATGAACGGCGCCGCCGCCACGCATGCGCCGGTGAATTGATTCAGAAACTGATCCGAGCAGACTTCCTTGCGCGTGAACTGCATTCCCCCGACGAAGTCTTTGCGTTTCAAGTCCTCGATCAACGGATGCGCCGAATCGTAGCCCTTGGGCGGACGCGCCAGCCTGTCGCCCTCCATTTCGAATCGCGCCCGAAAGCCACGATGGTTGATCGACTTCTTCCAACTCGCGGGCCGGGCGACAATCGCGTCGCGCACCTTGCCAACCGCTTCCGCCTGCGGATGCCACACTCCGGCGCCCGCAAACCCTTCCGCGGGCGAGAGCGAAAGATAGAACGAGGGCGCATCGAAGTGCACGCCGTCGCGATGACCGAACGCTGCGGCTGCGTTGGTTTTGTACGGCGTTTTGTCGCGCGAAAAACGGAGATTGCGATAGATACGCATCATTGAGCCGCCGGACGGCCGCGGGTCAGCGACGTAGCTGGCGCTGATTTTTCGAAGCCGCGGCGCGAAATCCGCGATGAAGGCGAGCATCGGGGCGCGCACCTCGGTCTCGTAGCGGGATTTATTCCTGAGAAACCAATCGCGGTTGTTGTTGCGGCTGAGTTCCTCGAAAAATTCGAAGAACCCGGGCGAGAAGTAGCGCGATGCCATCGTCTTCCGATCTTACGCGAGAATGAATTCGTTCAGTACCTTGAAGAATCGATCGGGTTCGTCGCGATGCGCCCCGTGACCGGCATTCTCGAAAACTTCAAGACGCGTGAGACCGGGCGCGATCGCCGCGGCGATGTCCTGGGAATCTGCCAGCGGCGTGATCGGATCGAGTCCGCCCGCGGCGATCAGGGTCGGGCATTTGATCCGCCCGAGACTCGGCAGAAAGTTGTAGCTATGCGATTCATGGCGGAAGAACTCGAAGGTCAAATCAAAGTTGGCGACCGCGCGCTTCATGAACTCCGGTCCCAGCGGATTTCGGTTGTACATGGGGATGCACTTCGTTTGAAAGTCGGGAATCGTGTCGGGGCCCGGATCCTCAAAAAATCGGCGCGCCGCCTCGCGCACCTCCGCGCCGCCGAGTCGCTCGAACATCGCAAGCGACCGGTCCTGCCTGATTCGCGCGGCCGTGCTGCTGAGCACCAGTTTCGCCGGATGTTCCGGATGGCGGGTTGCGTACGACATCGCCACCATGCCGCCGAATGAGATTCCGAGCACGATCGGGCGCACTATTTCGAGCGCATAGCAGAACCCGCGCACGTCGTCACCCCATTGTTGGAGATTCCATTTCGCCGGATCGCCGCGATCGCTGCGGCCGTTGCCGCGATGATCGAGGTAAACGACCTGCGCGACCTCGGCTAGCCGCGAGAAGTCGGGCTTGAAGTTTGAATGGTCGAAGCCGGGACCGCCATGCAGCAGTACGACGGTCGGCACTTCGCGCATCGTCCCACCATCGGGCCGCAGTTTCGCACCTTCGACATCGAAGAACAGCCAGACTTCGCCAACTTTTACGCGCATCGGCGAATTTCTAACGCGAATGGAGTCATGCTGCAAATGCCGTCAGGCAATTATTTTTCGATGCGGAGCCGGAACAGTCCCTCGTGCTCGGTGGATTCGAGCATTACGTAGCCTTCGGCTTCCACCGCGCGCGGGATGTCACGGGCGCCGCGCGGATCGTCGAGGACGAGTTCGAGGGTATCGCCGCGAGCCATCTGCTCCAGGCGCACTTTCGCGTGCGCCCAGTTGAGCGGGCATTTGACTCCACGCAGATCGAGACGAACGGTTTCGCGGCGCGACTCCATACTTGATGATTCTTACCACACGGCGCGCGCCGAGACGCGAGGTCACTAACGAGCCTCGCGTGAATTCGTCGCGCGGAATCGGTAGGCTGATCCGATGTTCCTTGAAAGTCCCGAGCTCTACGACGCGATCTACCACTTCAAGAATTACGCACATGAATGCGAGCTTCTGCGCGAAATAATTGAGGCCGCTGCGCCGGGCGCCCGCACGGTTCTCGACGTCGCTTGCGGGACCGGAGAGCACGCGAAATTTCTGAAAGAGAAGTATGCGATCGACGGCGTCGATTTGAACGAGGAGTACTTGCGCGCGGCGCGAATCAAAAACCCCGCCGGCAAATTTACTCGCGCCGACATGACCGACTTGGATTTGGGAACGACTTACGACGCCGTCACGTGTCTGTTCAGCGCGATCGGTTATGTCCGCACGGTCGATCGGATGAATCGCGCTATCGCCTGCATGGCGCGGCACGTAAAGCCGGGCGGCGTGCTTATCGTAGAGCCGTGGCGGCACATTCATTCACGCCGGCGAGATCGGAACCGACAAGGTGTGCCGCATGAGCCTTAGCGGGCAGGAAGGGAATCTATCGGTCCTGCTGCTGCACTATCTGAGAGGCCGGCCGGATGGAATCGAGCATTATAGCGAGCGGCTCGAACTCGGACTCTTTAGCCGCGAGGAGATGACGCGCGGATTCGAATCGGCCGCTATGGACGTGCGCTACAACTCGGAGGGCCTGATGGGCCGCGGGCTTTACATCGGGCGGCGGCGCGCTTGAGCCTCGAGTGCAGGTCAAAATGAACACACCGATCACCGAAATGCCGATCACATTGGTAGTGGCGCTCTTCATCTGTCCGAATCGACATGCGGATTTCGAGAGCTTCGAGACTCAGGCGGCGGAGATCATGAGCCGCGTTGGCGGTCGAATAGAGCGTCGAATCGCCTGCTCAACTGAAGACGACCCGTCCGAGCCTGACGAAGTACATATCGTTACCTTTCCAGACCTGGATTCGTACAACCGATACCGCGTGTCAGCCGAGCTGCAAGCGCTCGCGAGCCTTCGGGCCAGTGCGATTCGCAAAACCGTCGTGTGGCGCGGAGTTGATCTGCCTTCATTCGACAAGTCAACCGCGAGCTGATCTCCAAACGTGTTTCTATGCGTGCCGCGGCAGGACGCTTACTCGGCAATTCGCTTCGAGTGTCCGATCCAGTAGCGATCCTTGATTAGCCGCTTATAAAGCTTGCCGGTCGGGTGGCGCGGCAACTCCGCATCGAAATCAATTGTCCGCGGACACTTGATCGCGGACAGATGCGCGCGGCAGAAATCGATCAGCTCGGCCGCGAGATCCGGCCCGGCCTGATTGATATCGACCGGCTGCACGACGGCTTTGACCTCCTCGCCGAAGTCCTCGTTCGGCACGCCAAACACGGCAACGTCCTCAACCTTCGGATGGGTAGCGAGCAGGTTCTCAGCCTCTTGCGGATAAATGTTCACGCCGCCGCTGATGATCATGTTCGCCTTGCGATCGGTCAGGTACAGATAGCCG
>JBGPNU010000011.1:0-20676 GCA_041487675.1 Binatus sp. (SeqCode) | reverse complement strand
TTTCTAATATTAGCGAACATTTACCAAAAGTTATCAACAACCTAATATATGGTCTGTCAACAACTTGTCCTATACTACCTGTAGGGGGTAGGGGCTTGACAGACCGCAGGAACAGCGAGCATATATTCGCCCACGAGCCACTTGGCGACTGTAGAATTGTATAGGCGTCGTCGCAGCCATGATGATGCCGCCGCCGAGCGTAAATCAGGGCTTAATGTGCATGTAACTGGGGCGGGGAGGGCGTGGTGATGGGCGGGGGTGCGATCGATACCGAGTCAGAAATGGATCCAAAGGCAACCAAAACAAACGGCCGCGCTCAGAGCGCACCGAGCGTGGACGAGAAAGCCGCGCCGCCTCGCGGGATCGGTCTCGAGCGGTTTTTTACAACCCCCGGCGTCGATCCATACTCCGAGGTCGAATGGGATATACGCAGCGCCGTTATCTCCGGTGAAGACGGCCGTATCGTATTCGAGCAAAAGGATGTCGAGATGCCGCGAGCATGGTCGCAGACCGCGACCAACGTGGTGGTCTCGAAGTATTTCCGCGGCCAGCTCGGCACGCCCAGGCGCGAGACCAGCGTTCGCCAGCTAATCTCGCGCGTGGCCGATACGGTCACCGGCTGGGGTGACAAGCAGGGCTACTTTGGCGCCGCCGAGGCGCGCGAAGTATTCCACGCCGAACTGACTCATCTGCTGCTCACACAGAAGGCCTCGTTCAACAGCCCGGTTTATTTCAACGTCGGTATCGAAGCCAAACCGCAGTGCTCCGCGTGCTTTATCCTCAAGGTCGATGACAACATGGAATCGATCCTCGGCTGGTACCGCAACGAGGGCATGATTTTCAAAGGCGGCTCCGGCGCCGGGGTGAATCTGTCCGCGCTGCGCTCGTGCCGCGAGAAGCTGTCGTCGGGCGGGACGGCCTCGGGACCGCTGTCGTTCATGAAGGCCGCCGACGCGTCGGCCGGCGTGATTAAATCGGGCGGTAAGACGCGGCGCGCGGCCAAGATGGTCGTGCTCAACGCGGACCATCCCGACATTAAGGAATTCATCAACTGCAAGGTCGAAGAGGAAAAGAAGGCGTGGGCGCTGATCGAGGCGGGCTACGACTCGTCGCTCGACGGGCCCGCGTACGGCTCGGTGTTCTTCCAGAACGCCAATAATTCCGTGCGCGCGACCGACGAGTTCATGCGCGCGGTGCTCGAGGACGGCGCCTGGCAGACCCGCTTCGTGAAGGGCGGTGAAGTCGCCGAGACGTATCGCGCGCGCGATCTGCTGCGCATGATCGCCGAGGCCGCGCACGCATGCGGCGATCCCGGAATGCAGTTCGACACGACGATCAATCTGTGGCACACCTGCCCGGCCAGCGGACGAATCAACGCGTCCAACCCGTGCAGCGAGTACATGCATCTGGACAACTCGGCCTGCAATCTCGCGTCGCTCAACCTGATGAAGTTCATCGACGAGCGCGGAGAGTTCGACGTGCGCGCGTTTCGCCACGCGATCGACGTGATGATAACCGCGCAGGATATCGTGGTTGATAATTCGTCGTATCCGACCGACGAGATCGCGAAGAACGCCAGCGCGTACCGCGAGTTGGGGCTCGGATACGCGAACCTGGGTGCGCTCCTGATGGCGCTCGGGATGCCCTACGATTCCGACCAGGGCCGCAGCTACGCCGCCGCGATTACGGCGCTGATGACGGGTGAGGCTTATCTGCAGTCGGCGCGAATCTCCGAGCAGATGGGTCCGTTCTCCGGCTACGCGCCAAACCGCGAGCCGATGCTGAAAGTTATCGAGCGTCATCGCGGGGCCGCCTACAAACTCGACCCGTCGTACGTGCCGCTGGACCTGATTCGCGCCGCGCGCGAGTCGTGGGACGACGCGCTGAAGCTCGGCACCTCGACGGGCTATCGCAATTCGCAGGCGACCGTGATCGCGCCGACCGGCACCATCGCGTTCATGATGGATTGCGACACCACCGGCATCGAGCCCGACATCGCGCTCATCAAGTACAAGAAACTGGTCGGCGGCGGAATGCTGAAGATCGTTAACAACACCGTGCCGCGCGCGCTCAAGCGCCTTGGTTACGACTCCAAGGAAGTTCAGGAGATCGTCGAGTACCTGGACGAGAACGAGACTATCGAGGGTGCGCCGCAGCTCGCCGATGCACATCTGCCGGTATTCGATTGCGCGTTCAAGCCACGCGCGGGATCGCGCACGATTCAGTATCTCGGGCATATCAAGATGATGGGTGCGGTGCAGCCGTTCATCTCCGGCGCCATTTCCAAGACCATCAACATGCCGGCGGAAGCGACCGTCGATGAAGTCGCGGAGGCCTACGTAACGGCGTGGAAACTCGGGTTGAAGGCGGTCGCGATTTACCGCGACGGATCCAAGCGCACCCAGCCGCTCAACACCGGCAAGAAAGACCTCGAGAAAGCGGCGGAGGCGGTGGCATCGATCGCGGCGGTGGACGAGCGCATGCAGCGGCGCAAGCTGCCCGACGAGCGCAAGTCGATAACCCACAAATTCGACATCGCGGGCCACGAGGGATACATCACGGTCGGGATGTACGAAGATGGCACCCCGGGCGAAATTTTCGTCACGATGTCGAAGCAGGGTTCGACTATTTCGGGCCTGATGGACTCGTTCGCGACCGCGATTTCGTTTGCGCTGCAATATGGTGTCCCGCTGCAGTTCCTGGTGGACAAGTTCTCGCATATGCGCTTCGAGCCGTCCGGCTTTACCAAGAATCCGCAAATTCCGTACGCGAAGTCGATCGTGGATTACCTGTTCCGATGGATGGCGTCGAAGTTCCTCGACGAGGAAGCGAAGCGCGAAGTCGGAATTATCGAAACCGAAAAAAATCTCACGTCGAAGGCGGACGCGGCGAACGCGCCGATCGCACTGGCGCCCGTGCCGAGTCTCCGCGGAGGCAAGGACACCGGGATGCGCCAGGCGTTCATCAACCAGGCGGACGCGCCGCCGTGTCCGGATTGCGGCAGCATCATGGTGCGCAATGGCTCCTGCTACAAGTGCATGAACTGCGGCACAACCAGCGGGTGCTCGTAAGGGAGAGTTTCAAGGACCCCGGGGAATTGGCGGAGGAGGAGATTCGGTACTGGCGATTGGGTAGTGGCGGAGGCGGATGTAGCTAATCGGCGGCGGCGAAAGCATTAGCCAGTTCCCGGAATGAGGATGACGAATTCTCCGGGGTCCACCGTGAAAGCAGGCGCGGCGCGAGTCGCGCTTCAGGGGTTGTGGTGGGGGAGGCGGATGTGGTGACGGTAGGGGGCTGGGAGCAATCCCAGCCCCCGAAATTTTTTGAGTGGTGGTGCGTCCTCCCGTGTCATTCTGAGCGAAAGCTGCTGTGCCTGAGCCGAAGGGGAAGAATCCCGGATCCGGGTTCCCTTCGGCTTCGCTCAGGGTAGGCTCTCGCTGCGCTCAGGATGACGCAAAAAAGCGAGCGCTTGTGCGTTGTTCGCCGTCGAGTTCGACGATCAGCCGGCAATCTGAATCCGCATCCTGCCTCGCGCCGACTTGCTTCTTTCTTGCACACGGATGTTCACATCGCAGCCGAGTCGAGTCAGGAATTCACAGAGCCGCTCGATAGAGAATTTTTCCAGGCGGCCTCGGACGATGGCTGACACCTTGGGCTGATCGACGCCAAGTACAGCCGCTGCTTTGACCTGGCTGAGTCCGCGCCGCGCAATGATCTGGCCGATCTTGATTGCGAGGTTCGCCCTAATGTCGAGTTCATCCGCATCGGGCAGCCCGAGATCTCGAAATACGTTTCCGCTGCTCACTTCGTAATCGACGAATTTACGCATATGACCCTGCCTATCTACTGGAGTGAACCCTCAGAGCGTGCAACTCCTTTGCGCGCCTGAACCTTTCTTCTATCAGATCGAGATCATGTTTCGGCGTGGCAATACCCGATTTGGACTTCTTTTGAAAAGCATGGAGGACATAGATCGCCTCGGCAAACTTCACCGTATAAACCGCTCGATACGTATCGCCGTCGTAATCTTCAACAATCTCTATCACGCTGGCGCCGTCGAAACCCTTCATCGGTTTTGCGTCGATATGTTTTCCTCCGCTCTGCGCGACTTTGAGGGCGAATCCTATATGTGACTGTGCGGTTCGTGGGAACTTTTTGAGATCGTCTTTACTGCTTCGAACCCATAGAAGCGGCTTGAGCGTTTCCCCTTTTCCAAATCGCCACGCTCCAAATATATGCTCTTATGGGCATAGTGTCGATATACCGACTAATCGCCTCACCAGAGGGGTGAGGTATCGGCAGCCGGAGTGGGCGAGGGTATAGGAGCAATCATCGCGATGAAGTTCTTGCCGCGGCGTTGCGAGTCACCTTGCCGCGTCGCGAAGCAGGCTTCGGCTGCGGAACCAAGTCAATCTTGAGGCTTGCGCCGAGAGCTCGCGCGGTCCTTGCCAGCGTCTTCAGGGTAAGGTTGTTCAGCTTGCCGGACTCAATCTGCGCGATCATCGGCTGGCTGACTCCCGAGCGCGCAGCAAGCGCCGCCTGGGTAAGCCCCCGTCGCTTCCGCAAGGTTGCGATCTTGTGCTCGATCAGGATCTGAGCGAGCTCATCTTCGACCTCACGACGCAGGCCAAGCTCATCGACCTTTTTCTCGAGCAGTGCCAGCCCTGGATTTGTGGTACTCATCTTGAGCCTCCTTCAATCTCGCCCGCATCAGCCGGAGCACATCGGGCGGTATGTCGTCTCGTTTCTTCACATACCCACCCAAGAGGACGGCGCGACGGCCGGGCGAGAAGCCGTAGTATATCCGCACTCGAGTGCCACGAAGCTCGAAAAGCCCGCCGTCCACAGACTTCGATCGAGGTTCGCGCAACTGGTTTCCCAAGGCTCGGAGCGCACCAACCAGCACGGCCGCATCCTTGATATCCTTGGCGTCGGCAAGGCCCGCGACGAACTCGGCGAAGTGCGATTGACCTCCAGCCGTCTTATGTTCGTCGAGGGTCCAATCCGACATGCCCGGAATTATAAGGTATAACTTATTGACGTGCAACCTCTGCAAGGAAAAAAGCGGCAAGCCTTTCACGGGAGGCGCCACTGGCACATGGCGGGTCCTTACCCCTCCCTTTTCTAACAGGCCGCCAGGCCTCATCTTTCTTCCCGACGGGAAGTCCGAAACCTGCGTGAGGTTTCGGGAAATCTCTTTCTTCTGATTTAATTGCCGCGATGAAGTGGCCGGCGCGATTTGAACCTGACAACTCATCCGTGTACGCGCGCAATGAGATCGCGATCGCGGCGGCGCCTGAGCGCGTGTGGCGATGGCTCATCCGCGCAGCGAAGTGGCCCGAATGGTACAGCAACAGCGCCAACGTGAATTTCCTTCGCGGCAACCCGCCCGACCTCGCGCTCGACACCGAATTTCGATGGAAGACGTTTGGCGCGACCATCACCAGTCGCGTAATCGTTTTCGACCGGCCCCATGAACTCGGATGGGACGCGCACGGCGTGCTCGACGCCTATCACGGCTGGCTAATCGAACCGGATGGCCGTGGCGGATGCCGCGTCATCACCGAGGAATGCCAGAACGGCCTCGTGCCGAAACTCGCGTGGTGGTATTTGCGCCCGATGCTCATCCGGGGGCATCAGAATTGGGTCGAGAGCCTCAAGCGCGTTGCCGAAGGTGGAGATCCGTCGTAGCCATTCGTAAGCGTCGCTAGTTCTCCGACAGGATCACCTCGAAGGCGGCGGTGTTGTCGCGTACGATTCCCATCGAGCTGAGAAAACGACCCAGCCGGAGCATCGGAATCACAAACCAATACTTGCGCTCGACGAGTGCATTCACCTTTTCGCGCTCCTGCGGATCCGTAATCGCGCGCACGTCGCCATTGAAGACTTCATCGCCGATACGCAGTGAGATCGCACGCCGCGACTTCACATTGCGTACCCAGTTTCGATTCTCATTCGCCGAGACTAGGTATAGCTTGTCGCCGTCAACAAGGTACCAGATGGTAACCTCATACGGCCGGCCGGTCTTGCGGCCATAGTGAGTCAGGCGCAGCGTCTGCCTATCTCCGGCGCGCCGCAAGCGCTCGAAAGATTTTGATTCCATGAGATAGCTCCTCCTGTTATGACCGTGCGGCGGCGTCGTAATCCGCGCGGATAAAACCCATCAGGAATACGTCGCGATACTTTCCGTCCACGTAGCTCTCCTGCCGGAGCAGCCCCTCGTGGACAAAACCGCATTTCTCGTAGCAGCGGACCGCGCGAACATTATCCACCAGGACGGTGAGCCACAATCGATTCAGGTTCATTTTCTCGAATGCCAACCGAGTCACGATCCGGAGCGCGTCGCTGCCAAAGCCCTTGTCCCAGAACTGTTTCTCGCCGATCGTGATGAAGAAATCAGCCTTGCGGCTCTTCCAGTCAATCGCTCTGAGTCCGCAATCGCCGACCAGTTCGCCGGCGAGCGTTTCGATCGCGAAATACTTTGCGTCGTCGCTGGATGCCGACGCCATCTCGATGAACTTTTCCTGCTTCGCGCGCGATATCGGCACATTCGTCGGCCCGATCCATCGCGTGACCTCCTCGTCGGAGAACCATCGCACCAACGCCTCGGCGTCCGATTTTTCGTAAGCGCGCAGCCTGACCAGTTTTCCGTTCATCCGGCTCCGTCGCGCGATTGACTATGTGCGCGCCCCGCTAGTGAGTAATCGTTTCCATAACGCGGCCACTTGCGCTGTCGACAATGTCGAGTTCGACCGGCGAGGAAATATTGTTGTCCTTCTTGGCGGCGTCGATTCCGGCCGTGAGGTCGGTCAGGAACTTGGTTTTCGCGAAGGGCGGCATTTGATCCATCGGAAAATTGTCCATCAGGACCTTGGCCTTGAGCTGGTCGGGCCACTGGACGGAACCGACCTTCGGTCCCGCGATGGGCAGGCCCCGCACCATCCGCTCGATCGCACCGTGGAAATCTTTCATGGATTGCGCCGCCCCTGCGGTCGGCTCGGCTGTGGGCGGAGCCGCCGTGGGTGATGCCGACCCCTTTGCCGATGCTGCCGCCGAAGATGCAATCGTGGCAGTGCTCTTCGCCGCTGGCGAAGGTGCCGCCGCCGCTACTGTGCTCCTCGCCGCTGGCGAAGATGCCGTTGGCGAAGATGCCGCTGCCGAAGACGCCGCTATCGTCGCGGTACTCTTCGCGGCCGGCGACGCAACTTGCGTCGATGCGCCAGCGGGCGTGGCCACCGGTGCGCCGCTCAGCTTCGCGATCAGGTCGGTCACCTGTTTGCGCGCAGTGTCGTCGGGTGCGAGCGCCATCGCTTGCTTGAGCGTGGTCGTCGCCTCGGCGGGTTTATTCTCCTGCGCGTAGGCGATTCCCATGTTGTAGTACGCCTGGAAAAATCCGGGCTTCGACGCGACCGCCTTTTTGTATTGCACGATCGCCTGGTCGGCGTTGCCGGTGTAGAGGTACATCGTGCCGAGGTCGGTGCGGACTTCGGGATCATCCGGCTTCTTTTTCAGGTAGTGCTCGTACGCGGCGATTGCTTCGTCGTAGTGCTGCTTGTCGTAATCGATATCGCCGATTCCGCGGAGCGCGTCGAGGTTGTCCGGCTCCTGTTTGAGCACGTGCCCGTACGCTTCTTCGGCTCTGCCGTAGTACGTTTGATCGAACATCGCCGCGCGCATCGAAACCGCGCCGAGTTTGTTCCACGCCGCGAGGTCGCCGGGCTTCGCGTGCGCTTCCTTTTCGATTTTGTCTATAAACGTGCGCGCCTCGGTCGGCAACTCGATTCGTGGATGGCCGGCCGGCAGATCGCCGCTCTGAGTTCCGCCCGCGGCCGGATTCACCACGTTATTTTGCGCCGCGCCCCCGCTACTCGATCCGAGATTTGACGACGCCGCGCCGACACTCGGCGCCGCGGCGATCGGCGGCACGGTCGCGACCTGCTCGCGCACCGCCTCGGGCGTCCGCAGCATGATCCACGCAGCCGCGAGCAGCCCAACCACGGTGATCGCCACGAACACAAAGACAAACGCCGTAGTGATCGGCGTATTGCGCCTGAGCGCATCGACGCGAGCGCCGGCGCCCCCGGTCTCTCCCGCACCGGAGGCCGCGCCGGCCAGCGCGCGGCCGCATTCCACGCAGAACTTCGCTCCAGCTATCAGCGGCGCGCCGCATTGCGGACAAAATCGCATCAGCAAATTCCTACATGAGCGCTTCCCGCCAGCGCAACATGCCACCGGTCCGGGGTTCCCGCGTTCGGGCCGCCTGTTGTATAGTCCGGCCCGACCCTGATTTTCGCGAGGTGATCGAAAATGCAGCTCTACGATTCATTTGGACCCAATCCGCGCGCGATGCGGATGTTCCTGGCTGAGAAGGGAATTACGATTCCGAAAAAGGAAGTCAACTTGATGGCGGCGGAAAATCGCAAGCCTCCATACACCGATCGCAATCCCGGCGGCCAACTGCCGGCGCTCGAACTCGACAATGGCAAGTGCATCGGCGAGACCGTCGCAATCTGGGAATACCTCGAGGAGAAGCATCCCACGCCTTCGCTAATCGGCGCCACCGCCGAGGAGCGCGCCGACGCCCGCCAATGGCAGCGCCGAATCGAACTGCAAATCACCGAGCATCTCTACAACGGCTTCCGTTATGCCGAGGGCGCCGAGCTTTTCAAGCCTCGCATGCGGATCCTGCCCGAAGCGTCGCCCGGCCTGAAGGCAATTGTGCAGGACAAGCTCAAATGGCTCGACGCGCAACTCGAGGGCAAGGAATATATCGCGGGTAATCGCTTCACCGTCGCCGACATCATTTTGTATTGCGCGCTCGACTTTGGCGGGAGCGTCGGCCAGAAGATCGATCCTTCGCTCAAAAACGTGAACGCATGGTTCAAGCGCGTCGAGTCGCGTCCGAGCGCCAAGGCGAGCCTGCATCCGGCGTCGGCGCAAACCGGGATGAAGGGATAAGCGACCGGATCGTTTTTGAAATGCCCGAGAAATTCGAGCAAGTTGCCGCGCAACTCACCGCGCTGGTGCGCGCGAAGACCGGCGACACTGGTGCGCGAGCGCATTCGCTGGCGTCGCTGCCCGGTCACGCCGGATTCAGCTATAGCTTCATCCTCGAGCGATCCGACGGCGGTGCTCCCGCCGGAAAATTCGTCGTGCGCATCGCGCCTCCGGGCGTGAAGATCTCCGGACCCGCCGACATCGTGCGGCAAGCGCGAGTCATGGCGTCGCTCGCAAACACGCCGGTCGCAGTCCCGCCGGTGATTTGGTACGGCGACGAAGCCGAGTTCTTCGGCCGGCCTTATTTCGTCGTCGGCTTTGTCGACGGATTCAAGCTGAATGAATCCGCGCTGCCCGCCGCGCACTTGAAACGCCTCGCGCGCAAGGGCATCGAGACGATGGCCGCGCTGCACAACCTCGCCTGGGAGCCGCGTCGCGACGCGTGGGGCGAGCCGTTTGCGCTAAGCGAAGAGCTGAAACGCCTCGACTACCTGCTCGACCGCCCGACCCTGGATCCCGCCGTGGTTGCGCGCGCTCCGGAACTCCGCCAGCGCTTGCGATCGAGCCTGCCCGACGGCGCGCGCATCGGATGCGTTCACGGCGACTTCCAATGGTCGAATGTGTTGTTCAACGAGGAGCGTGTCGTCGCGCTCATCGATTGGGAAATCTCGCTGGTCGGCGCAACCATGCTCGACCTCGGATGGATTTGCTTCTTTTCCGATCCCGGAAGTTGGGTCGGTCCGGATATGGGCCGTGGCGCGCTGCTCGGCGCCGACGAAATCGCAGATACCTACGCGCAAGTCGCAGGCTCTCCGGTCTCCGGGTCCGAAGTGCGATGGTTCCGCGCGTTCGCCGGCTACAGGTTCGGCGTGATTACCTGCTTCAACCTGATGTTGCATCGGCGCGGCAAGCGTCACGATCCGCTGTGGGAAGATACCGCGCTGTCGGCGCCGCGGATGTTCGAGCGCGGACTCGAATTGCTCGGCTGATGCGATAGCCGCTGTCCCGCTGCGATTTGCGCTACACTCGCGCCTTGCCCCAGACAAGCGCGCTTTGCTACGGGTCATTGACCTGCGATGCGCGAACTTGGAACCTGCGATGCGGCTCCGTTCGACCGGAGGTAGCGAAATGAAAAATGTGGCGAAACGACAGCTTGAAGTATTGTCCCCCGAGGAAAACCATCCGGCGCTGGGCGCGATCCTCGGCGCAAATCCCTTCGTGGGTCTGGACGCGACGCAGATGCTCGGAACGTTCACGAAGTTGCTCGGGCATCTCGGGGCCGAGCCCGCAAACGTCGCTTCCCGCGCGCTTCAACTCGGACTCGAACTCGGACAGATTGCCGCCGGGGCTTCGTCGATAGCGCCCGAACCCGGCGACAAGCGCTTCGTCGATCCGGCCTGGTCGGAGCATCCCATCTTCCGGCGCATGATGCAGTCCTACATCGCATGGCGCATCGCGATGCACGATCTGGTCAATGAAGACGACGGCGTCGAATGGAAGGAAGTCGAGCAGCAAAAGTTCGCGATCACGCTGATGACCGAAGCGCTCGCCCCCACCAACGCATTGTGGACCAACCCGGCCGCGCTCAAGCGCGCCTTCGACACCGCGGGAATGAGCCTGGTCTGGGGGATGCGCAATTTCATTTCGGATCTATGGAACAACGGCGGGATGCCGCAGCAGGTCGACAAGCGCCCGTTCGAAGTCGGCCGCAACCTCGCCGTGTCAGTCGGCGCGGTCGTGTACCGAAGTCCGCTTTTCGAGCTGATTCAATATGCGCCCACGACCGAGAAAGTTTACGAACGCCCGCTGGTCGTCATCCCGCCGCAGATCAACAAATTCTACATCATGGACCTTGCGCCGGGCCGCAGCTTCTTCGAGTACGCGACCAAACACAGCATCCCTCTGTTCGCGATTAGCTGGCGCAACCCCACTCCGCGCGATCGCGACTGGGGTCTCGACGAGTACGTGGGCGCCTGCAAGGAAGCTACCGAGGCCGCGTGCGAAATCTCCGGCAGCCCCGATTGCAACGTGCTCGGCGTATGCGCCGGCGGTATCACGACCACGCTCACGCTCGGCCATCTTGCGGCCTCAGGCGACAAGCGGGTCAACGCGGCGACCCTGCTGGTCACGATGCTGGATACCAGCCTGCCCTCGATGACCGGGATGTTTGCGACCGAAGACGCAATCAAGGCCGCGCGCGATCGCTCGGCTGAAAAGGGCGTGCTCGACGGCGCGGACATGGCGCGCGTTTTCGCGTGGCTCCGCCCGAACGATCTGGTCTGGAACTACTGGGTCAACAACTATCTGCTCGGCAAAGATCCCGCGCCGTTCGACATCCTCTATTGGAACAGCGATTCGACCAACCTGCCCGCAAAGCTCCACGCCGGCTTTCTGGATCTGTTTCTCCGCAATCCGCTCACGCACGGCGGCGAGGTGGAAGTCCTCGGCACGCCGATCGATCTCCGCGCCGTGAAAAACGACATCTACCTGGTCGCCGGGATGACCGATCACATTTGCGCGTGGCGCGCCTGCTATCGTGCGACCCGGATGTTCGGCGGACGAATCGAATTCGTGCTCGGCTCCAGCGGCCATATCCAGAGCCTGGTGAATCCGCCCGGAAACTTCAAAGCCCGCTACTACATCGGCGCCAAACTTCCCGAGAATCCCGACGAATGGTTAAAGGGCGCGGCGGAGAACAAGGGCACCTGGTGGGATCACTGGATTAAGTGGATTGGCGCGCGCTCGGGCGGTGAACGACCCGCGCCGACCTCGCTCGGGAGCGCGCGATTCAAACCCGGCGAGCCCGCCCCGGGACTCTACGTACACGAACGCCACTAAAGTGTTGGCCTCGACCTAATGGAGAGGGTTGCACACTCGCCTTGTCCTTCTCTTAGTGCCCTCTCCTTGTCCAAGGAGAGGGTCAGGGAGAGGTGCAACGCTCGAAATTGCCGCTCGAGTCAGACGTTGAACCTCACCCGCGCTCGCTTCGTTCCTCGCTCACGCGACCTCTCCTCGGACAAGGAGAGGTAAAGAAGAGCGCAGGATTGTCCCGGTTCGAGCGCTCCCTTACCTCGACACCAGCACCTCGGCAAGATGCCGCACCTCGATCTTCTCCCCAGCGCGGCTTAATCCTAGAGGTTCCGAAACGCGCGCTCTACCTCTTGGGGCGTGCTGGAGTTATCGAAGCTTGCGACAAGCTTTCCACGAGAATTGCCCAAACGAAGCGCGATTTTCTTGTGTTCGAGGGGACAAAGCGCATAACGCGCGCCGTGCACGAAAAAGAAGGCAATGTTACCCAGCGTTGTCTTTCCGCGCTTGTTTGCATCCTTCCAGCGCATCTCCGTGTGTTGTCGGACGCTGATTCCTCTGTCTGGATCGCAGCGGACGATTGTCTGCCACAGAATCTGCGGCAATACGTCGCAAACAGTCTGCATATGATGCTTGCTTTTCGCGGCAAGACGCCGTGCGAATTCGCGAATCAGCTTACTATCCTTGAGTTCCAACATTTTCTGAGCTCCTTGTCGCGCAGACTCATCCGTCCGTCCTGTTGCGCAAATCTAGCATATGTGTCAGTGTCTCATTTATCAACTGTGGCACTACATAATTTGTCAGACCCGACAGTGCTTTAAAACTGTTAGACCCGAAACGAGGTTCCCGATGGCTTCTAAAGAAAAAATCCCTCCGTTGCCACATCATCTTGGACACAAGCCAATCGTCTCGATCGAATACGCTGAGCATGATGGGCCCGATCCCTCTGAAACAGACGCGATGTACATCTCGGTAGGCACGGCGCAATGGTCGCATGAAGACTTCAGCGCCAAGGTCTGGCGTTTCGTTAGTGGCCGATGGTCTCGTCAGTCCGAGGAATTGCCGCTTCGTCGAGTCATCGATTTAGCAATTCTTATCGTGGTGGCTTTGCGACAGGTGAAGTCTGGTCTAGTTCGCTTCCCTGCGAACACCTTTGAGAATCAGAAGGACGACATCCACGCGGGCGTATTCGCAAGGTTTGACCCACCGCCTGCTACGCAAAAATTATTGCGAAATCGCCTCCTCGCGTTGGCTCGCACGATTGCAAGCGAGCACCCGGACGTAATGAAGGAAGCTTTGAAGCAAGTCGACTGGAAGGGGCGTTGAGCGAGTGTGGGACGAAGACTAGATAGATGGCGTCACTGACGTTGAACCTCACCCGCGCTCGCTTCGTTCCTCGCTCGCGCGATCTCTCCGCGGACAAGGAGAGGTGAAGAAGTGCGCAGGCCCTTATCTCGACACCAGCACCTCGGCAAGATGCCGCACCTCGATCTTCTCGCCCGCGCGGCTTAAGCCGCCGCCAATCTGCATCAGGCATCCGCAGTCGTTGGCGACGATCACTTCAGCGCCGCTCTCTTTGATCCGCGCCATCTTGTCCTCGAGCATCGAGGCTGAGATATGCGGGAACTTGACCGAGAACATCCCGCCGAATCCGCAGCACTCCTCGCGATCGCGGAGTTCGCAAAGTTTGATTCCGCCGACCGCGCTCAGCAGCATCATCGGTTCGTCGCGCACGCCCAACTCGCGCATCAGATGGCACGATGGATGATACGCGACGGCGCGCTCGTAGCGCGCACCTACGTACTTCACCTTCAGCACGTTGACGATGAATTGCGAGAACTCGAATATCCAGGGACGAATCGCATCCGCCTTTGCCGCGAGCGCGGAGTCGCCGGCGAGCAGGTCGCCATAAAAGATTTTCAGCATGCTCGCGCATGAACCTGACGGCACGATTATCGGAATGGCTGGTTCGACCGAATTCAGAAAGCGGCGCGCGAGCTCGACCGCTTCATCGCGCATGCCTTCGTTAAACGCGACCTGTCCGCAGCAAAACGCGCCGCGAATGGGCGTCACCTTGAGCCTGAGCCGTTCCAGGACCGTCGCCGCGGCATCGTTGACTTCCGGAAAGAATTCCTCGGCGAGGCAGGTCGAGAAAAGTTGAACTTCAGTCATTGTCGGGCCAGACGACAATTACATGCAACGACTTCGGGCCATGAACGCCGAGCACGATTCGCTTCTCGATATCCGCGGTGCGGCTCGGTCCGGTGATCAGGGTCAATCGATGCGCCGCGACACCGTCCGGCCCGAGCGCCGCCAGCACTTGCGCGAGATTCGCCATCATCCGGTCGATCTGAACGATCACCAGGCTTGCGGGTGGCAGCAGGGTCAGCGAACTCGGCCGCGAATCGGTCGAAACGACTGCCAGGGTGCCGGTCGATGCGATCGCGAAATCCGCTTCCGCAATCCCCAGCTCCGAATTCGCGACCCGCGCGCGCATCGCGGCGCGCTCGATGTCCGCCACCGGCACCGTGCGAACTATCGTAAATTCCGCACGCTCGAGCGCTTCGCCGATCGCGCCCATGTCGTTCATCAGACCCTGGCCGATAGCTACTGTCTTCGCGCCGAGCTCGCCCGCGAGAGTGACTATTCGACTAGTCAATCCGGCCGGAGTGAGTATTCCGAGAAAATTGCCGCCAACCGCTTCGAGCTCGCGCGCGAAAGAGGTTGCAAGCTCCGCGCGATGCGCTGACGGCGCGACCGGCATCGCTGGGTTTGCGGCCTCGGCACGATCGAGCGCGGGCGCACCCGAATCGAGCGCGTTCTTCACGCTGGCGATTATTTTGTGGATATCGGCCACGTTCACGACGCCGGATTCTCTGGTTCGGGGGCTCGCCGTTTTCGCGGACGCGGCCGGGGAAAGTCGCGATACTTGGTCCAGTTGCCGAACGGCGGCGGCATCCTGCGGAGGTAGCCATCGTGCGCGAATGGCTTCAGGAGCGCCGCTGCGAGCTTGCCTATCAATCGGACGCTGCTCGGATACCGCGCCAGCCGGGCAAACCTGCGCGCACCAGCTCGCGCCCGCTCGATTGCGCGCGGCCACTTTAGCGGATGCTTGCCGACGCTCTCTTTCCATCGCAGATGAAGCAGGATACGCGGGATATCGATCTTGACCGGACAGATATCCTTGCACGCGCCGCACAGCGTCGATGCGAACGGCAGGTATCCGGCGGCGCTGCCAAAAAGATTCGGGCTGATGATCGATCCGATCGGTCCCGGATACACCGAGCGATACGCGTGGCCTCCGATTCGCCGGTATATCGGGCATACGTTCAGGCACGCACCGCACCTTATGCAGTTTAGTGCTTCGCGCAGCACCGGATCCGCCAGCATCGCACTTCGTCCGTTGTCGAGAATCACGACGTGCATCTCGCCGGGCCCGTCGAGCTCGCCCTCGCGACGCGGTCCGGTGATGAAACTGGTGTAGGTCGTCAACTTCTGCCCGGTCGCGGTGCGCGCGAGGATCTCGAGGAAGTGGCTGAGATCGTGCAGCCTCGGGATCACTTTTTCAATTCCCATCACGGCCACGAACGTCTCCGGCATCGTGCTCGACAGGCGTCCATTGCCTTCGTTCTCGACAATGACGAGCGTGCCGGTCTCTGCGATCGCGAAGTTGACTCCGGTGACACCGAAATCCGCGCTCAGAAAAATCGCGCGCAGCCGCTGGCGCGCCTCGGCGGTGAGTTTTTCAGGCTCCGCGGTGTATGCGATGCCGAACTTGTCGGCGAAAAGCCGCCCGATGTCCTCCTTCGACAAATGAATTGCGGGCGTGATGATATGCGACGGGCCTTCGCCGCGAAGCTGCACGATGTACTCGCCAAGATCGGTCTCGATCGGGTCGATTCCAGCACCTTCGAGCGCGCGATTAAGCTCGATTTCTTCGGTCGTCATCGACTTGCCTTTGACGACATTTTTCGCGCCCTTGGATTTCGCAAGCTCGACGATATAGTCGCGTGCCTCGGCCGCGTGCTGCGCGAAGAACACCTTGCATCCGCGCGCTTCGAGCTTGGCCGTCAGTTCGATCAGCAACTCGTCGAGACGAGCTATCGCGCCGGTTTTGATTCGATGCGCCGCGTCACGCTCCTCGTCATAGGAAGGGAACTCGGCTTTGACTTGCGCGAAGTGATCGAGATGGCGCGCGCTGGCGCTCTCGAGTTTGCGGCGCAGCTCATGATCGTTTACCGCGGCGCGGCTCGATTCGAAAAAATCGCCTTTCGGAGATGCAGCCATCGGGGAGGAGGCCAAGGGTCAGTTGATCAGCGCGACCTGGCGAATCAGGCGCAGCACCGCTTCGCGCGCCGCGTCGGCTGCGGGATGCTCCGGCGCCTGCGAAAGGAAACTCTGATAGTCGTCGAGCGCCGGCTTGAAGCATTCCAGCCGTTCGAACAGACTGCCGCGTTCGACCAGCTCCTCGAGCGCGCGGGGCTCCAGCAGAATGATTCGATCGAGCGCGCCTAATGCGCGATTCCAATCAGACGCGTCCAGGTAAAAGATCTTCAGGTTGCGCAGCATCCGCGCCAGGATGTGCCGTGCGCCGCGCGATTTCAGCATCGCCGGATTCAGCTCCACCGGCTGCCCGTAGATTTGAGTTAGGCGGGCGCGAATCTCGTCGAGCGCAAGAATCTTGCCGCCGACGAACGGATCGATGATCAGCTCGCCGCGCTCGTCAACCGCCTTGACCAGGAAATGAGTCGGGAACGACACGCCGTAGAGGTTGATGCCAAGCCGGCGGCCGACCTCGAGATAAATCACAGAAAGCGTGATCGGAATTCCGAGCCGTCGATTGATCACTTCGTTCAGGAATGAATTTCGCGGATCTTTGAAATTCTCCGCGTTGCCCTCGAATCCTTTCAACTCGAACAGGAAATGCGACAGCAACTGGATCTTCTCGACGGTGTCCTCGCCCGCGCGCACTATCGGTTCCGCTTCGCGCGCCAGCGTCGCCAGCTTGTCCAGGTACGCATCGATGTCGAGGTCGGGATACTCTTCCTTCGCGATCAGCAGCGCACCGCGCGCCAGGGGCACCGGCTCCCTGGCCGCAATCATCGCAAATTCGCGCCGCGCGTCGTTCATGGGTTGGATAGGCACCGCTCTTCGTATCAGTGTTCCCTTGCGCCGCGGTTTTGACAAGCGCCGGCGATCAGTTTGATTCCAGCGCCGCCACAATCTCGGCGCGCACCGCGAGGTCGCCGTCGCGCCTGCCGGCGCGCTCGAGTGCGCGGCGTGGCGCCAGCCCTCCGATCTGTCCGAGCGCCCACGCCGCGTGCGAGCGGACCAGCGGCTCGGCTTCGGATTCGAGCGCTCGCACCAGAGCCGGAGTCGCGTCTGGATTTCGCGTGTTGCCGAGCGCGACCGCGACGTTGCGCAGCAGTCCGCGGCGCTTGGCGCGTTTCACCGCGCTCCTGGTGAAGCGGGCGCTGAATGCCTGGTTGTCGAGCGCGAGCAGTCCGGGCAGATGCGGCATAAGATCGTGCGCGGCATTCGCATCCGCGCTCGATCCGTCGCCGTTCCACGGGCAGACCTCATTGCAGATGTCGCATCCGAAGATCCAGTTGCCGAGTTTCGATCTCAGCTCGCGCGGAATCGCACCGCGATTTTCGATCGTCTGGTACGAGATGCAAAGATCCGAACGCATCACGTAGCCCTCGGCGAGCGCGCCGGTCGGACATAGATCGATGCATCGCCGGCAGGTCCCGCAATGCTCGCGGTAGGGTTCCGCACTCGGCTCGAATTCCAGGTCGGTGAAAATCTCGGCGAGAAAAAAGTATGAGCCATGATCGCGATTCAACAGCATCGTGTTTTTGCCGAACCATCCAAGCCGCGCTTCTGTCGCCCACTCGCGCTCGAAAACCGGACCGGTATCCACGTACGCACGGGCGATCGCGCCGGGCCGATCTTTTGTGATTACATCCGCGATGGTGCGGGCGCGCTTCAACACGTAGTCGTGATAATCGGGGCCGAGCGCATACGCCGCGATACGGCCGCGCAACTCGGCGCGCCAGTCGATGGTCCTCGAGTTTTCGGGGAGCGCCGGCGGCGCGTACGGGTAGCCGAGACTCACGACCGATTTGTAACGCGCATCGAGACGGCGCGGATCGAATCTTCGCTCCGGTTCCCGCGCCAGGTAGGCCATGGTCGCGTGGCCGCCCTCGTCGAGCCATCGGCGGTAAAAATCCTCGCGCTCTTTCAGCCGGCGGAGTCGCGCGAACCCGACCAGCACGAACCCGAGATCGGCCGCAGTCTCGGCCAATGTTTCACGCGAAACATTCATGGCGGTGACGAAACGCTAGCATTTCTTCGGGCTTTACGAGTCTTTTCGCACTTGCAAAGCCGGATGCATTGACTCGATTTTTGCGTTAAGATTAGTTTCTTGGTAGAGCGCAGGCATCGATGAGTTAGCGCTCCTCACCGAAGGAAGTCCTAAGAAAAATGGCTCAAGAAGTTCATCACGAGCATACCGAACAGACGCCGCTCGAGCGAATCGATACCGCCGCGCTGCCCGACGTGAAGCTCACGCCGACCGCGATCGAGATGGTCCGCAAGATGCAGGCGAAGGAAGGCCTCGGCGCAGGGCAGGGGCTCAGAATTGGCGTGACCGGTGGCGGATGCTCCGGGTTTCAGTACTCGCTCAATTTCGACGCGTTGAAGGAAGGCGATCGCGTGACCGATTTCGGCGGCGTGCTGGTGTACGTGGACGAGATTTCGTTGCCGTATATCGCGGGCACGACGCTCGACTATGTCGAGGGTCTGCACGGCGCGGGGTTCCGCTTTGACAATCCGCGCGCGAGCCGCACCTGCGGATGCGGGTCGTCGTTCAGCGCATAGGCTGTCCGCAACGATTATCGATTCGGGCTGTTCCTTCGGGAGCGGCCCTTTTTTATTCGAACCCGTGCTGTGTTAAACCCAAGCCCGCGATGCTCGCGGGATTGCTCTACTGGCTGTCGCCGGCGCGCCGGCGCTTCATGCGCCGGCTGGCGAAGCCGGGACTCGACGCAACGCGCGCGCGCCTGGCAGCGTCAGGATCGCCGCGCGCGGTCAAGTTCATCTCGACCCTGCTCGACGCCAACGCGGAGTTCCTCGCCTATGCGCTTTCGTCCAATGGCCCGCTCGGGTCGTATTGCAATCGCGCAACGCCCGAAACGGTCGCGGCATGTATCGCAACGATGCTCTTCTACTCGGTGAATCTGTTCGCGCGCGACGAGATGACGAAGAATGAAAGCGAACTGATCCCGCTGCTCGCGCGGCTCACCGGCTTCGAGCCGAAACAGGTGATGCTCCGGCGCGACGCACTGCGCAAGGCGCCCCGCTCGGAGGAGTGGATGGTGGTGACATGGCTTGCGAAAGATCTCCGCGCCGAGCCGCCTCGATACGACGCCGAGCTTGAGCGCAGCTTCGGATACAATTATCTGTCGTACATCGATCAGTATCGGCCGATGCTGGAGCGCGAGATGGCGGCGGCGGCGGAGACCTCCTAAAGATTCGCACCGCCTGATGCCCTCAATGGAGAAACGTCGTGCAAGATCTCAAGCTTAAAGATCTCGAAGGCCGGGGCATTATCGTTACCGGCGCGACCCGCGGGATTGGCCGTGCGATCGCGCTTGAAGTCGCGCGGCGCGGCGCGAACGTATCGTTCAACTACCTGAAAAGCGATCAGCCGGCCGTGGAATTGAAGGCCGAAATTGAAAAACTCGGCGGCAACGCGCTCGCGTACAAAGTCGATGTAGGCGATCTGAAGAACGTGCGCGAGATGGTCAACACGACCAAGAAGGAATTCGGGCGAATCGACGGGCTGGTCAATAACGCGGGGCTCACCCGCGACAAAGTTTTCGTGATGATGTCGGAAGAGGACTGGAACGAAGTTATCCGCGTCAATCTGACCGGGCCGTTCAATTTCGCGCGCGCGGCGGCGTTCATGATGATGAAGGCGAAGCGCGGATCGATTCTGAATATCACGTCGGTCAGCGGACTCGTCGGACTGCCGGGGCAGGCGAATTATTCTGCTGCGAAGGCGGGACTGATTGGGCTTACGAAATCAGTTGCGAAAGAAGTCGGACGGCTCAATGTTCGCGTCAATGCGCTCGCGCTGGGATTTATCGAGACCGACATGACCGCATCGCTGCCCGCAGAGAATCGCGCGCAGGCGCTGTCGATGATTCCGCTCGGGCGGTTCGGAAAAGTCGAGGACGTGGCGCCGATGGCGGCGTTTCTGCTTAGCGACGCGGCGTCATACATCACGGGCGCGGTGATCCAGCTCGACGGTGGCCTCGCGATGTAAGGGCGCGGCAACAATGCGAGGAGAAAACACGGAACAGAGTTAGCGAAACCCAAACTGGGTTTCGCGCTTCCTGTGTTATTAAGACGGGAAGTCTGAAACCTGCGTGAGGTTTCAGGTCATCGTTGGCTGTTCGGTGAAGTTAGTGGGGACGAACGTCGCGGTGGTGAATCGATTCGCGGGCGCATGACAGGATGTCGATGGGCGCTCCGCTGGCGAGCGTCTGGTACTTGTCTTGGAACTGGGTATCGATTAATCGAAGCGGCGCGGGCTCGTGACGACGCCATCGATTGTACGCAGCGGGACCGCCGTTGTATGCGGCATACGTCGATCGCGCGAGATGTTCGGCGACCGGCACGGGATCGTTCTTCGGCTGCGACATCGCAAAGCGCATCATCTCAGCCAAAACCTCGGCGCCGGCGCCGGCGTTGTAGAGCACGTCCCATTCGAGCCGCTCGAGACTGAAAAAGCCGCGCCAGATGTGTTTGTTCACCTGCATCAGGCCGATGTCGCCGGTCGGCGATTCGAGCCATCGCACATGC
>JBGPNU010000010.1:0-20962 GCA_041487675.1 Binatus sp. (SeqCode) | reverse complement strand
CGCCGCGGACCATCCGCATTCCACGATTCCCGCGTCGAGTAGAGTCCACAGTCCGAGCGGCACTGCGATCGTTATCGCTTGCGGCTTGGCCAGAATAGCTATTGCGGCCGCGCTCCATCCGAGCCGATGGCGGCCCGCCAGTATCAGAAGAGCCGCCGCGATCATCGGCAGCGCGACGATCGAATCGCTCTGGCCCCATACCACGGTGTCGAAAATCAGCGCGGGGTTGAGTGCGAACAGCATCATCACGACCATCGCGCGCAGGCCGCGCCCGTCGCGCCACGAGGCGAAATAAAGCGTGAGACCGATCAGAAGATCGGCGAGCAGCGGCGGCGTCTCGACGATCACGCGGAAGCCGTCTGCACTCGGCTCGATCAAGCGGCCGATCCATCCTGAAAACCACAGCAGGTACAGCGAACCCGGCGGATACGCGTCCACGGGCAGACCCGGATCGTAAATTCTGCCCGGACCGAGCGCCACCGCGAGCAACGCGCGGTTCGTCTTGGCCCAGATGTCCCAGTAGAACCCGGTGAAATGGAACAGGGCGGCGAACTTGATCGCCGTAACCGCGAGCATCACTCCGGCCGCGATCATCCACGCCGAACGCCCGGTCGCAATCGCCGGCCGCCAGATTGCGAACAGCGCCCATCCGAGCAGAACCAGGAGCCCGAGCCCGGACAGGATACCGATCACGCGAAGATATCCACTGCCGCCGGGCTGCAAAAGCTGGTCTTTGTAGTGCTCGCGAATCGCACGAAGGTCGTAGCCGCGCGCGCGTCTATGCGGCGGATTCGCAACGCTGATCACTTTGATATTTCGAAACGACGCCCGCCCGGTGTCGGGGTAACCCGCGATTCCGAGCTGACAAAGCAATTGGGTGGTGTCGCCCCATCGATCTTCTTTCAACAGGAACGAAATTTTCCGCCAGTCGGACGCGCCGTGCAGATGTTCCGAAATCAGCCGGATTCCGTCGTAAGTCTGCACTGCGATATTTGCGCCGCTGCCGCGCGGCTGCGCGCCCTCGACCCGCACCTCGGCGCTGACCTCGTACACGCCAGGCTGGAGCATCAGCGCCTGATGCCAACTCGCGAAGTTCTGATTCAGGTTGGAGATGTTAAGCACACCTCCATCGCCGGGCGTTTTGGTCCATGAAAACGCGCTCAGCTTTTTGTCCGAAGATAGCGCATACCAGTCGCTTGGCGCGTTACCGATCCCGGCGGAGAGATCGCCGTTCTTCGCAAGATTGGTCTCGCCCCAGGCGCAACCCGGCCCGCAGAGCCAGATTGCGGAAGTCAGCAGAATTATGGCTTCGATGAGTCGCCGCATGTTTCGATCGTTTCCGATGCCCAGGTGCGCACCGGTCACTGAGTCATGCGCATCCAATCAAGACTCATCGCGCAGATGCAAGCCGCCGCACAATCGCATCCTTGCGCCGGCGACGACGGAGCCGGATTTCCGGACCCGGGGGGCAGGGGCTGGCCCCTGCCGTTTCACGCGTTCGCGGACTAGGATGTCTCCAATTGGCCAGAACCCAGGGAGGGACTTGAGCAATGGTGAATCAACGGCGTGGCACGACTCTGACGATCTTCGCGATTCTGTTCGGACTCCTGGCGTTATCCAATTTTCTCAAACCTTTTCATCTCAACGATGCCGCCTTCGTTTTTCTCGGCACCAAGATGACGGGCGCCGCGAACGCAATCCTGGCAATCCTGTTCGGAATTCTGTTCGCCGCTTATGCATATGGCATTTGGGCGATGCGCAAATTTGCACTGCAGATCGCATACATTTACTTCCCGTGGGTGGTCCTCAATATGATTCTGTTCGGCATGAAGAGCCATGCTGGTCCGCAGCCCTCGCCCGGATCTGCGATTCTTTCCATCGCAATCGGAATTGGCGTTCCGTTGGCAGCGGTCATAGTTCTGAATCGCCGCAAAGCTGACCTCGCATAGAGTAGACTAGTAAGATCAGTGTCGATGAGTCTGCGCGCTCGCCAATCGAGTTTGGCGGCGGGCGCAAACTTGGGTGCGGGAGGGACTTTGGATGGCAAATCAACGGCGCGGAATGACCGAAACAAATCGCACGGGTATTCTGCGAGAATTGTACACATTCTGGTTGGAGAAAGGGCCGGGCAATTTCGCACTTGCCGACACTTTGAAATGTTTCAAAGCTGGCGACCAGATCTTCTTAACTGCGATGAATCAGCTTCTGGCCGAAGGCCTAGTCGTAGGAGTCAGCTCAGGAGTCAAAATCGAAGACTCAACCGAGAGAGCCGCCATCGCAGCTAATCCCGGTAGAATCAAAGATATCAGAAAGGAAATTCGTCCTTGGTATAAAGATCCAGTCTGGATCGGCACAATACTAGGCGCCGCTGCTCTACTCGCAACTATCGTCGGCATGCTGTTAGGAAATTCCGAACATTGAACATCAGCGACTACCCTGAGCTGTATCCATCTCGCATAGAATAGACCATGCCAAATCAACGGCGCGGCGCGATTCTCACGATCTTCGCGATTCTGTTCGCACTGATGGCGATTTCCAATTTCGGCAAGCCATTCTCGCACAATCCCGGCGTCGGCTTCGTTTTCTTCGGCACGCGGCTTTCGGGCGTGCCCAATATGATCATCGCTCCGATTTTGGGGATCATTCTCGCCGTGTACGCGTACGTAATACTGGCGATGCGCAAGTTCGCGCTGCCGGTCGGGATTTTTTACGCGGCGTACGTGATCATCAACATGCCGCTGTTCCTCGTGAAGTACCACGGCACCGCGGTGCTGCAGGAGCACTCGTGGGCTTACCTTGTACCCTACCCCTTCGTTGCGATCGGCGTGTCGTCGGGCGCAGCCTGGCTGCTGTACCGCCGCAAGGCCGACCTCGCATGAACGAACGCGTCTCGCGTCTGTCGACAGGTTGGCGGTAGAATCGGCCCAGGCCGCGACCGGCCGACTTGCGGCTCCGCGAGGTGCTCGGATGAAACGGTCACGCACTGGATCGATCATTGGACGACGCGAATTCCTTAAACGCGGTGTGCTGGCCGGAGTTGGCGTATCGTTGATGCCACTCGGGGGTAGTGCGAGCGCATCGCTCGATACGACTCCACAAGTGCGGCGCTACGCAACGCTCGGGCGCACCGGCCTCAAAATTTCCGACATCTCGTTCGGCGCCAGCCGCCTGACATCCGGAAATGAGGACCTGGTACGGCACGCTTTCGATTCCGGAATTAACTATTTCGACTCGGCGGAATCCTATACCGACGGGGAATCTGAAACGACTATAGGCAATGCGCTCAAGGGCAAGCGCGACAAGGTATTCCTGACCTCAAAGATTATCGCGCGCGCGGACGATAAAAGCGATTCGATGATGCGTGCGCTCGAAGGAAGCCTGCGCCGTCTCCAAACCGATCACGTGGACGTCTACTTCAATCATGCGGTCAACGATCTCGAGCGGCTCAAGAATCCCGAGTGGCGCCAGTTCGTCGAGCGGGCGCGCGGCCAGGGCAAGCTTCGCTTCACCGGGATGTCGGGGCACGCGGGGAATCTGGCTGAATGCCTCGACTATGCGATCGACAGCGGCCACTTCGATGTAATCCTGTGCGCACACAACTTCGGCCAGGACCCGCGCTTCTACCAACGCTTCCTCAGGAGATTTGATTTCGTCGCCGTGCAGCCCGACCTCCCGCGCGTGATGGAGAAGGCCAAGCGCCACGGCGTCGGCGTGGTGGTGATGAAGACCCTGATGGGCGCGCGTTTGAACGACATGCGCCGGTACGAATCAGGCGGCGCGACTTTTTCGCAGGCGGCGTTCCGATGGGTGCTGTCAAACCCGGACGTGGACGCGCTGATCGTCTCGATGACCAGCCGCGAAATAATCGACGAGTACCTGGGCGCCTCGGGTTCGCGCGCGAGCGCGGCCCTTGACCTCCAGATTCTGAATCGCTACGCGAGTCTCAACGGCAAGTCGTATTGCCGGCACGGATGCAACCAGTGCGCGGATGCGTGCCCTTACGGCGTGCCGATCTCGGATGTGATGCGCGCCCGCATGTATGCACACGACTACGGCGATCTCCGCCTGGCGCGCAGCGAATACGCGATGCTCGCGGGCAGCGCAGCCGCGTGTCTCAGTTGCGACGCGAAGCCGTGCGCCGGGTCATGCCCGCACGGTATCGCGACCGAGGTATTGCTCGCACCGGCGCACCAACTCCTCTCGTCTTAGCATCGGCACTTGCTACCGGTGTGAGTAATGGCCATGGCGCTCGCGAGCTAAATCAGATCGATCGAATTAGTCCTCCGTCAATCCGGATCAGCGACCCGGTTACGTAAGCCGCCAGCGGACTCGCCAGAAATGCGGCCACCGCTCCGAACTCCTCCGGCGTACCCATCCGGCCGACCGGGATAGCCTGGGCGGTGCGTTTCACCGCTTCTTCGAAGGAAATCTTTTGACGTTCCGCAGCCGCGCGGCTGAGTCCTATAGCGCGGTCGGTCGCGATCACGCCGGGCAGGAGAGTGTTAACCGTAATTCCGTCGCGAGCCGTCTCACTCGCAAGCGTCTTGGCCCAGCCGACGATTGCGCTGCGGAGCGTGTTCGACACCCCGATAGCGGGAATCGGCTCGACAACGCTGTACGACGCGACGTTCAGGATTCGGCCCCAACGGCGCGAGCGCATGTCGGGCAGCAATAAATCCGTGATTCGAAACAGCGGCATCACCATCGCATGAAACTGCGCCTCCCAGACCGCGGGAGATACGCCAACCACGCCCGATGGCGGAGGGCCGCCACTGTTATTGAGCAGGATATCGATCGCGCCCAACTCCGTGCGGGCAGCATCGACGGCATGCTCCACGCTCGGCCAGTCCGCGAG
The DNA here is from genome assembly GCA_041487675.1 of Binatus sp. (SeqCode). Classification (GTDB taxonomy): domain Bacteria; phylum Desulfobacterota; class Binatia; order Binatales; family Binataceae; genus Binatus. The sequence goes on along the minus strand of JBGPNU010000010.1, from coordinate 16,107 downwards.
GTCCGCCGCGAGGCCAAGCGCGCGGCCGCCTCGCGCTTTGATTTCAGATACCGCGTGATCGAGAACTGTCTGAGTTCGCGCGAGCATCGCCACCGCAACGCCTTCGGCCGCGAGCGCGTCGGCCACGCCCCGCCCAATTCCCTTGCTACCGCCAAGAATGAGTGCCGTCTTTCCCTGGAGTTGAAGATCCATTGGGTCATTTTCCTCGCAAGCGCGCTTATGATTCGACCATTTTCGGAAGATCACAAGGCCGGCATTCGCGCCAGTTACAGCGCCTCATAGGCACCCGCTCTGAAGATTTCGCGAGTTCCGCCTAACCCGTCAGAGGCCGGGGGCGGCGGCGGGAACGAGCCCAGGAACAAGCGCATCGGTGAGACCTCGCGCGTGATGGGGTTCACCATCAAGCCGAGACTCTCCAGGGTGAGAGCTCCGAGCAGAGGAGTTACGTTCGGCGGGCCGAAGACGACCTTTGAGGTGCCGCGCCGGTCGCCGAGCTCGAAGAATGCCTCGCCGACGTCATAAGCGCGGCGGGTTCCGTCAGCCAGTGTGAACTCTTCGCGATCGAGCTTCGCGAGTGCGAGCTTGCGAGCTATCGACCCCGGGACAACGCTGTAAATTGCGCCGGTATCGATCAGAAATTCGAGCTCGACCACGCGCCGGCGCGGCTGGCGCGGATTGGAAATTCTCGCCTTCGTGAATGTAATTCCCATCCCTGTCGCGCTCTGGTTCGTCGTTTGAGGATGTAGTCGGTTCATGCAGTTCATCACTTTTCGGTGGCGGCGGCCAGCGACTTCTCCGCATCTTTCAGGGTGATGAAGAATAACCTTTGGTCATCGACCGAGACCTCAAATCCGAGCTTTTTGTAGAAATCCGCTACCTGGTCGTTCTTGGCCACAACAATGATTGCGCGAACGCCGATCGTTTCCGCCACTTTGAAGATTCGCCGGAACGCTTCAAGAACGAGAAATCGTCCCAGATTGCGATCACGATAGCGTTGGTCAACTCCAAGTCTGCCGATGAGTGCGACCGGAATCGGATGTTGCGCCAGACCGTGGGTAACTCGGCGCGGCGCCGACCTGTAATCTACGTGGGCTGCGGAAAGGCAGAAGTAACCGGCGATCTGGTCGGGGGCCTGGTCTATCGAGAGATATACACGGGCACCGCCGCTATTGTGATTCTGCCAAGCGTAACGCTGGAGCCACTCGTTGAGAGCCGGAACGCCGCAGTCGAAGCTTTGTGCAAGATGCACATCCCCGGCTTCCATGGGCCGGGCCTTTGGAGCGCCACCGGCTAATCCCAAGGCGCATTTTGTCGGAACAGCTCGACCAATTCAGGAACCGCCTTGGCTTCGCGGTTCAAAGCGTCGTTGAACTGCTTCCATCCCTGCTTATCGAACAAGAAAGTCCTGGTATCAAAGAGAGCGTTTTCAGCGGATCTGCAGGCGGACTCCAAAACGAACTCAGTGACCGACTTGCGCTGTATCTCAGCAGCCCGCCGAATCAAAGTGCTTTGTTCCGGGGTTGTTCGAAGATTGATTCTCGCGGCTTTAGCCATGGCATTCTCTCCCCGCACACGCGTCTGTTGGTGCACAGCGTACGTCCATCTTGGTTCACAATGTACGTACATTCGTGGCAACAGTCAATGCCGCCCCAAAAGCGCGGTTGTTAATTTCCGTCTATCGATCTGACTTTGGTGGGCCGTTGGAGACTCGAACTCCAGACCCGCTGATTAAGAGTCAGCTGCTCTACCAACTGAGCTAACGGCCCACCATCGAAACCAAGCTTACGTAGCAGGATGTTTGGGGTGAGTGAAGGGATTTGAACCCTCGACCGCCGGAGCCACAATCCGATGCTCTGCCAACTGAGCTACACTCACCACCCTCGGTCCATTTCAATTTCAATCCGGCCAGCCCGTCTCAATCGGGTCAGCCAATCTAGCCGTCGGTACCGTGGCGCGCCAGAAGGGACTCGAACCCCTGACCCACGGCTTAGAAGGCCGTTGCTCTATCCACCTGAGCTACTGGCGCGATCGGGGCGAGCCGATTTGAACGGCCGACCCCCTGCTCCCAAGGCAGGTGCGCTACCAAGCTGCGCTACGCCCCGAGCCTTTAGGAATTAACACACCGACGATCGGCTCTCAACCGAACGCGCAAAATCGCCACCAACTGAACGCGTAAAATCCTGCGCCGATCATCGATCTGGATCGCTCAACTCAATTCCGCGCCGATCAAAAGAATTGCGATTCGGGCGCGCGTCCGGAATGTTGGAAACGCGGGATGACAGAATCCGGGGTTCCTCGGCTTCGCTCGGGATGACGGAAGGGGTCAGTCGCGAGTCTGCCGTGACCTCTTCGGCATCGTCAAACTTCATCACCGTGCCTGATCGGCACTGCGGCCGGTTGCAGTCTATTGGATGCACTTGCGGATGCACCTGAAGATGCGGACGCGAGGTGCGAAGTTTCCAGTCGATCGGAAAGCTCTCCTCGCAACTTGCAAAACATGCTTCTTTTCGCGGAAATGCACTCGGTTTGAATGTGTTTAAAATGCCTGGGTTGCAAAACGAGAAAAATGCCTGACGGAAATTGCTTGAATTTACGTCGAATTTCGTCGGCACGTAGTTTGCTCAAATCATACGATAGCGCTGACAATCTCCTCCCCCGAGACTAACAGCGCCTGTCCCCAAGCCAGGCCGGGCTACCTGAACCGTTGGTCCCCCACCCGCGGTCCCCACTCGTAGCCCGGCCCTTTTTTGTCCCAAACGTGTCCCGCTTCCCGCCATAGGAATCAGACCAGGGGGTTGATTCTTTGATTCTCCTTGCAGTTATCTTTCGCCCTTTCTGGTAGGCTACGGGTGGCCGCGGGAGCGCATTGCGGCGAAGGCACCGACGAAGAGCCGACAATGCGCGAGTGTGGGGAGGACGGCTATGGGGGCTATATCCGATACTTGAGGTTAAATTTCGCCTCTATCCTGCTGGCGCTGTTCGGGGGAGCGGCCGCGATCTTCGCCACGGGATGCTGGATGCTGGCGGCGCAACTCGCGCCCGTCGCGATCAGCGCTGCCGAGGATGTCGGCGCGGGTGCAGTGCACCTGGCTGCCGGAGTGGCAGAAGCCGTAACCATGGAGACCCATAAAGACGAGGATCTCGCACGTGCACAGGCTCACGAGCGCGAAGACATAATGGAGCGCGGGGATAGCTGCGACCAGCTCGCGGCCGAAGCACCCGGCGTGATCGAACTGCGCAAGAGCGCCGCCGGCGCGCCCGAGTACCGCGAATTGGGGCTCGTCGATTCGCTCGACGATGCGGAGTGGGCGCCGATAACATACAAGGGCGACGCTGACGGTGGATGGCGTCCGGCAGTCAATTTTCTTCAGATGAATTTCTCGCCGCCGCTGACCGGCGCGATCCCCGACACAGACAGCAATTATCTGGCCTACGCGCCTGCGCAGTCCATTTCTTCTGCCGAAGCCGACCGACTCGTGGCCTTAAGCAGCAATTTCGGCAAGACGGCCGGAACCTTCAACTGGAGCGGGCGCGACTATCATTATGCGGTGACCCGCACGCTGCCATGTTTTCCCCCGCCGCCTGAGCGGTCAGCCGCTAACAATACTCCCGGATCCTGATCGGCGCTCGGTGAAGCTGCGGAGAATCATTGGGGCGACCTCCGCGATCGCGAGCGGCGGATCCTCGCCCGCCTGTTCGACTCCGGGCCGCAGCACGATCTGAAAACCGCCTGCAAGATGGTTGCCCCCGCGGCCGGTGTCCAGTTCGCCGACCAGGGCGCCAAGCGTCGAATCGACCCGCGATGCCGGCTCGAGACCGCTCCAGGTCACGATCAGATCCGGCAAATGATGCATCCGCTTGCCAGGAAACTGCTCGGCCGAAGAGTACACGTCCTCGACAAGACGCCTACCGTCGATCGTTCGCAGGCTGCTGAACGATTCACGCACCAAATCCGAGTATCGCGCAAAGCTCGCGCTGCCTGGCTCAAGCATTCCCTGGCGCTCGCGGCCGGCAAGATTAAACCTGATGTAGCCGTTGTTATCGGCTCTGAGAGCGAGTCCGGGAGTGTGCGGCCAGTCGCGGCCGGAAGTAAATGAGCGATCCACGACCGCATCCCTGACGTGCTGCGGGACCAGGTTGGCGATTTTGCTTTGCAGCCACGGCGGAACGTTCTCGCGGAGCAAACGCATCGCGCTGCGTTGACGCGGCGGGCGACCCGAGGGATAGAGGCCGGGTTCCAATTCGCTGAACTTCACGTTCACCCGGTCCATCAATGGGGTCACAAAGTGCTCCTGGGAGAGATTTGCGCCCATGCCATGTAGCGCAAAAATGATCACAGTGGTTTCTTCAAGCTTGATCGCGGCAAGGATGTTGCCCAGAGCCTCGTCCAGGGCGCGGTACACGTCGAGCAATTCGCTCGCGGGAATGCTCGATTCACCATCAGGACCGTCGGGCCAAAGTATGTGTCCTCCGCGATGGGATTCGCCGAAGACGGCGATGAAGAAGTCCCACGGGCGAGAGGTGAGCAACCATCGCGTCAGCTCGCTTTTGATGGCCACGCCGCTCACGAGATTTGTACGGACGCGCATTCGTTCGCTGAGAGACTTTTCAACGGGAGCTTCGATTCCCATCGGATGCGCTCCGAATCGGCGAAGGATCTCGCCTCCGAGTTCCCGAGGATAAGCCGAGAAGAGACTTAGCTCATCATGCGCACCCCAGCTGCTGATCTCGACTCCGGCGCATTGGCTCGGCGGGAAGGTCATCGGCACATCGAGCGCGATCACGCGGAGTCCGCGCCTTTCGAGTTCGCGCCAGAACGGTTCGCAGTAAAGCCATGCGCTGGAAACCCTGCGCAGACGCATCGCGTCCGCATCCCATTGCAATATGTGGTGGATGCCATGCTCTCCTGGAAGACTCGCGGTGTAAAACGTCGGCCATACGGAACCGGTCATCATGTGGGCAGGAGAGGAGAGCCGGCAGAGCCGTCCGCAACTCAGGGCGCGTTTGAAGTTCGGCAGCATCGGTAGGAATTGATGGATGTAGCTGAACTCGGCCGCATCGAAACCGATCATCGCAATCTTAGGCTTGTTGTTGGCGGACATGCCTCAAGCTCCCAGCCGCGCTGACCTCGATGAATTTGTCTTCGCGGATCGATCGGACCGCGGCTTCGAGGCAGCTCGCGTTCTCAACCGCATCGTCAAAGTTGGGCGAAAATGGTTGCCGGCTCGACAGCGCCTCGAAAAATGCGGCGAGCGAAGCTCGAATCGTATAACGGAGCATCGAGCGCTCAGGTCGGAGCGCCTTCAAGCCAAATGCAACCGTATCGCCCATCCAGTCGGCCAGCGGATTTTTTCGTGAGCTGCGGGGCTCCACGTGCACCCTGGCGTTGGGATTCCCGATTCTTACGCGGGCGTTGGTCCCGACGATATCGACGCTCTCGCAGTTGCGCCGGGCATAGCCGACTTCGCAATTCACGCGAAGGCCGCGCTCGAGCTGGATGCTCAGCCGAACTTGATCGTCGGGCCATACAATGGTTTCGGTTTGCGCGCGCAAGCTCACAATTTTTTCCCGAAACACGTACTCGATGAGATCGAGCTGCGAGCTGGCGAGATCGTAAAGCGCCCCGCCCTCACCGGGAGAAAGCCGATGCTGAGTGACCGAGTTCCACGGGCGGATGTTGACGCGCAAGGTAAAGTCGGCACGTTCCACGATCCCGATTCGCGGGCTCAGGCAAAGTTCGCGCAAGTTCCGGTAGGCCGGCCAAAATCGCCGGTTGAAGTTCGGCATCAATAACCGGCATGCCTCGGGTGAGCTTTCGACCCGCTCCAACTCCCCGGGCAGCACGAACGGTTTCTCGACAAAGGCCGGCACTCGGCGCCGCGCAGCTTCGTTCCAGATGGCCAGATGTGTGGATGGTGGCGATGCCACAAGTATCGCATCGAGATGGTCATGCTCCCGTTCAAAAAGGTCATGATAGTCGGGATAGGTGCGCGACTGCGGAAAGGCGGCCGCAGCCGCGGCGCGGGAAGCTGCCAACGGATCGGCGACCGCGACGACCTCTATCATGGGAAGGCTCTGGGGAAGGCTGCGGAGCGCGGTAACGTAGTAACCCTGCGCGAGCCGGCCGAATCCTGCGATCGCCAATTTTATTTGCGGCGGCCGCTCGGTCATTTCCCATTCCGCTTCGCCGCAGCCAGGGCGCGCCGGGTGAATGACCGCGCAAAGTATATCGCGACGCCGGCGGCGAGGCTGAACAGAGAGTACAAATAGTAAAACTGCTGTAGTAAGAAGCCCTTGATCGCGAACCAGAGCCCTCCCCTTCTGAAAAATAAACGATATAGATCCCGATTCAGCCAGAAAGCCGCAGTGAGCAGTAGCGCGACAACCAACCAGGCCTGGTATCTGAAAATCGCCACGGGAATGGATATCGCGAGTGCAAAGGCGACCATCGCGGCAACTCGCTGATCCGCGGCAAAGTTTAGATCGCTCGGCAGCGTGCGGCGCTCCAACCAGAGCAGCGTCCACGGGATTGCCCGGAGGAAGACGTCAGTTGTGACGAGGGATTTCAAAGTCCATTTCTTCAAATGTTTTACTTGCAGCCGGGGATCCAGAACGATTCGGACCCCCCGAGCGGCCAATCGGTAGCCGAGTTCGACATCCTCGATGGTGCGCCGTTCATCATCAAAGCCCCCCGCCGCGACGAACAGGTCGCGTCGAACAAGACCGCACGCGCCCCAGAACGTGCTCGCCTCCACGCGCGAGCGCTGGTGAAAATGATGATGGGCGAGGTTCTTGAAGCGGCTGATCGTGGACGGTGCGGCCGGATCGTCGTCGTAGGAACCAATCACGGCGCCCACGTCCGGACGCAACATGATCTCCTTCGCACGCGCGAGCGCGCCGGGTGCGAGTACTACGTCGGCGTCGTAGAAGAACAGCAACGGCGCCCGGGTCAGTTCCGCGCCGCGATTGCGCGCTGCCGAGATTCCCATATGCCGGGGCAGTTTGACTAGTTTCACATTGAATCGGGCGGCGACTTCGCAGGTGTCGTCGGTGGAACAGTCGTCCACGACAATTACTTCGTCATCGCCGGAGACCTGCGCGAGCAATGCGTTCAGGCAATCCGGAAGAGTTGCGGCGGCGTCTCGAGCGGGTATGATTACCGCAAGGTTTGAGGCCCGCGGCTTGTAGCTGGATCCTGCCGTGCTGCTAGCAAAGGACATCAGGTCGGAGTACCCCCCGCTCAGGAGTCGCGAGCGGCGGGCGTCAAATCAAGCGCTGATAGGTCGCGAACCTCGCGCGTGGAGTCGATTGGGCTTGGTTGCATGCGACCGCTCGAGGCCTCGATCCCCTCTTCTGCTTCCAGATACTCGGCGTCAGAATTTACTCGCCATGGATCGAAGAGACCGCCCATTATATTTCGCGCCGCCATCAGCCCGGTCAGCATCGCATGATCCTGATTGTTGTACTTATGCATCCCGTTTCGACCGGCGACTTGCAAGTTGCTGGCCGCCGGCTTTAGAAACGCGCGTACCTCGGCCACGTTGGCGCGATAGTCGTGATCGTACATCGGATACGCCTTGCCCTGGCGAACCACGGCCCCGTCGATCACTTTGGAACTCTCCGCAAGCCCGAGTGCGGCGATTTCATGCTTGGCAATCGCGATTAGCTGTTGGTCTGAGGCCGACCACAGCGCATCATCCTCTGAGCAGAAATACTCCAGGCCGAGCATTGTTAAGCGCGGATCGGGGACCATCTCTGCGCTCCAGTTCTTGAAGTTCTGAATACGCGCGACCTTCACGCCGGGATCGTGAATGTAGATCCAGTTGTCGGGAAAGACTTCCGCCTGGTCGAGGATCAATGCGACCGTGATGAAGGCCCTGTAACGGAGTCCCGACGCGCTCGCGACAACGCTAGCCGGCGCAGGAGGATCGAGCGCCGATACCAATTGCGCGAGCGGCATCGTGGAGATGAAATGATCCGCGCGGTAGGTACGACGGCCGTTAGTGCTCTCGGTCGTGATTGAAGTTGTACGCCCCGCTTTGCACTCGACAGCCATCACCCGCTCGCCCATCCGCACTTCGCCGCCCTTGCTCTTGATGATCTCGGTGACTCTTTCCCATACTTCGCCGGGGCCGTGGGGCGGATAGCGAAAATGGTCGGTGAGGGTTTTCACCACCGCTCCGCCGCGCGCCCGGCCGGGCAGCAGACTTCGCATCAGCGAGAAAAGCGACAACCCTCTGATCCGCTGAGCAGCCCAGTCGGCGCTGATCTCGGCGCAAGGGACCCCCCAAACCTTTTCCGTGTAACTGCGGAAGAAGATTTCGTAGAGCCGTCGCCCGAATGCGCGAACCACCCAGTCTTCGAAGCTTCGCACCGGCTCCGGCGCCTGACGACTCACCCGGAGGTAGCTGAGCAGGCATGAGGTCGCTTCGAGCGGACCAAGCCTTCGAAATGCGTTGACCGGCTCAAGCGGATATTTGAAGAATCGGCCCCGGTAATGGATGCGCGAAAGCCGCGAGCGAACGCGCATCCGCTCGCCCATCCATTCGGTCCACAAGGATTCAATCTCCTGATTCTTGGAAAAGAAGCGATGACCGCCGATGTCGAATCGGAAGCCTTGATACTGGACCGTGCGCGCGAGCCCGCCGACGTACTGAGGATCCTGCTCCAATACGACGATCCGATGCCCGTTTCTTGCGAGTTCGTAACCGGCAGTGAGACCGGCAGGTCCGGCCCCAATAATGACGACATCGCTTTGGGACTCTGTCTCCAAAATCTTTCGCGGACCCCTTATCGATCTCGTAATGAACCACGCACCGTGAGGTGCGGCTGACGAGCTAAATAACGTCGCATTGAACTATGACCAATCAATTGAAGCAGACGGGCTCTGGAGTTAGAACGAATAGCGCGGTTGAGATTGATATTGCAACTCAAATCGACTCCCGATCGAAAATTCAGCGACAAAACGTCGACTCTAACTCGGCTGGTCGGTTTCCGTGAAGGCATAGGTAATTATCTCCTCGAAAATTATCGAACATTCAGGAAAAACCTCAGAAATTTTTCGGCTTGATACTTGCTTACTTGATACTTGCCTAATGGGAGGCAGGAATGTTGGAGGCTTGCTAAATGCCGAGAACGATCGACGAGGAAGCTGTGCTGCTCGTGGATGACGATCCGGATATCCGAGAGAGTTTGTCCGAATTGCTCGATGCGAACGGCTACGAAGTTCTGCAGGCCGAGAATGGGCAGATAGCGCTCGAAGTTCTGAAGAAATCGCCGCGATTCCCATGCGTGGTTGTGCTGGACCTGTCCATGCCGGTGCTGGATGGTCGGGAGTTTTTGAAGCTCCGCGCCTCAGATCCGATTCTTCGCGGCATTCCAGTCGTGGTGGTATCGGGCAGCAATCAACCCGACGAACCGCTCGAAGGAATCGATGAGTTTCTGAGGAAGCCCGTGAAAATTGAGCGACTGATGGAGATCATCGACCAGTACCGTTAGCGATTTGGTGCTACGGAAAACAAAGGAGCTGCCGATCGAGATTCGCGCGGGAGGGTTTCATACCGCGAAGTCTCGGAATTCAGAACCCGCATAATGCCTGCAAAAACCGCGTATGTCGCTGACTATCTCGAACAGCATAAAGACGAAATCCTGAACCGCTGGCGCAACTCCGCGAAGCAGGAATTTGAGCAATCAAAACGGCTGGCCACACTCGATGATCAGGAATTGATCGATCACTTGCCCGCGATTACCGAGGCAATGGTCGCCGTTTTGCGGGGCGAAGATTCATCGCGAATCTCGGCAAGCTGCCGCCATCATGGCCATCAGCGGCGGCTCGACGGCTTCACCGTTTTGGATGTGCTGTGGGAATTGACGATCTTCAGGCACGTATTCCTGGCGGTGTTGCGGGACGCGTCCCAAGGCGTCGAGGAAGCGGTGAAGGTCGAGGGAAGAAAGACGATTTTGGATCTTTTGGACCTTTGCGCCAGATGTTCGGTCGAGCAGCATGTTCAAGAGACCGAGACGCAACGGGACGAGTTGGCCGCTAAAGCCGCAAGCCTGGAAGTTCAGCGCGAGCGATTCCTTGGGATGTTGTCGCATGAGCTTCGCAACCAAATCCAGCCGATCCTGTTCGGCCTGAAACGCCTGCACGATACCAACCCGTCGGATCAGCAACTGCGCGCGCTCCAGATGATCGAACGTCAGACCCGCCAGCAGGCTTTTCTTATCGACGATTTGCTCGACCTGAATTCGATTCGATTCGGCAAGACCGCGCTTAAACCTTCGCCGGTCGATCTCAGAGACTGCGTGCGGCACGGCGTCGAGTCGAATCTTTCAGAGCTGAACGCGAAGGCGCTGAATGTGGAAATGAAACTTCCTGAAGAGCCGGTTTACGTGCGCGTCGATCGCGAACGATTCTGCCAGGTAGCAACCAACCTCATGTCAAACGCGGTCAAGTTCACGCCGGGCGGCGGCAGCATCGTCTGGCGAGTCTTTGAGGAGCCGGACAGCGTCGTCATGAGCATTCGCGATACCGGGGCCGGAATCAAAGCGGATGACCTCGCGCACATCTTCGATATCTTTTACCAGGGCGAGGTCGCTTCGGGTGCGCGCCAGGCGGGTCTCGGCATCGGCCTGACCGTGGTCAAAAACCTTGTTGAAATGCACGGGGGAACGATCGAGGCGCACACCGAGGGCGAGGCCACGGGCGCGGAGTTCGTGGTGCGAATACCGCGAGCTGCGAAACGCCAGGAGTCTAGCTAGCACCGAGCTGGCATCGCAAATCTCAGACGGATCACCGAGTCGGTCGTTGTTACGCCGATCACGGGGCCGCTTTCTCGGTCCATCGCAATTGCGCTAATTAGACGTAGCGGTGATTCAGCGCGCCGAGGTGAGGATATGATCGAGTCAAGTCCGTTTGGAAAAACCGGCCATCAGAGCACGCGAGTAATTTTCGGGGCCGCCGCGCTCGGCGGGATGAAGCAGGAGAAAGCCGATCAGGTGCTTGACCTGCTGTTCGAATATGGCATCAACCATATCGACACTGCGGCTTCGTACGGCGATTCAGAGTTGAGGATCGGTCCGTGGATGCGCGAGCATCGCAAGCGCTTCTTCCTCGCCACCAAGACCGGCGACCGTACTTACGAAGGCGCGCGCGCGAGCTTACATCGATCGCTCGAACGGTTGCGGGTCGATCAGGTGGATATGATCCAGCTGCACAATCTGGTCGAGGAGAAGGATTGGGAGACCGCGCTCGGCGCGCATGGAGCGCTCACTGCCCTGGTGGAAGCTCGCTCGGAGCGGCTGGTCCGGTTTATCGGAGTTACCGGTCACGGCACCCGCGTCGCCGCGATGCATTTGCGGAGCCTCGAGCGGTTTGCCTTTGACTCGATCCTGTTTCCTTACAACTTCACGATGATGGGCATCGGTCAGTACGCCGACGACGCCGAGGCGCTGTTGAAACTTTGCAATCAGCGCACTGTCGCGACTCAGACGATCAAGTCGGTTGCACGCCGGAGATGGCAAAATGGCGAAGGTCGCAAATTCAGCTGGTACGAGCCGCTGCGCGATCGAGACGCGATTCGGCGCGCGGTGCATTTCGTGCTCAGCCGGCCCGGACTGTTCCTGAATTCATCGAGCGACGCGGGCATCCTGCGCGACACGCTCGCCGCGGCCAGCGAAACCGTGAAAGCGCCGGTTCGGAGCGAGCTCGAAGCCGACGTCGCGCACTACGAGATGGCGCCACTGTTCATCCCAGGCGTGTCGGATACGATTTAAGCGCTTCCGAAGTGCGCGGCCGCAGTCGATGGAAACGGTCAGCATATCGCGATCAAAGACAATCGTGACCGAGGAGATCCGATGACTTCCAGGAAGCAGAGAGTTCCGTTCCGCGATTTTGCGACCCTGAGCGCTGAGGAGCGCGAAATGGTCGAACGGAACAAGGTCAACGGCGCAGTCGTGAACATTTTCAGGGTGCTGATGCAGCATCCGAAGCTGGCGCGCAGTTGGTCGCGATTCGGCGGCTACATACTGTCGAAACAAACGCTCCCGGCCCGCGATCGGGAAATATTGATCCTCCGGATCGGCTGGCTGAATCAGTCGCAATACGAATGGGAACAGCACGTGCGGATCGGCAAGCGTGCCGGACTGACCGACGAAGAGATCGATCGTATCGCCAAGGGTCCGAAACAAGGATGGGACCGCCACGACGCCGCCCTGATTCAGGCCGCCGACGACCTGTTCGAAAACTCGGTGGTCTCGGATGAGACCTGGAAGACGCTATCGGAACGCTACAACACCGAACAAATGATTGATGCAGTGTTCACCATCGGTCAGTACAATCTGGTCTCGTGGGCGCTTAACAGCATGGGTGTGCCGCTTGATGACTATCTGCCCGGAGCAAAGAAGACTTCATGAACAGCTCGGCCGATGACCTGGGCTCTTGCCAACCTCCCCAACCGGCAACCGAGGTCAATCGATAGCGGCTGATCACGGCGGCGATGCAAGCGTTCGATGTAGTGATCCTGGGCGCCGGCGCCGCCGGGCTGATGTGCGCGATGACCGCCGGACGGCGCGGCCGGCGCGTCTTGATACTCGAACGCGGCGCGCGCGCGGGCGCGAAGATCCTGATCTCCGGCGGTGGACGCTGCAACTTCACCAATCTCGAGGTGACGCCGGAGCGCTTTATTTCCGCGAGTCCGCACTTCTGCAAGTCCGCGCTCAGCCGCTACACGGAGCGCGACTTCATCGCGCTGGTCGAGCGGCATCGAATCCCGTATCACGAGAAGACGCTCGGCCAGTTGTTCTGCGACGGCTCGGCGCGCGAAATCCTCGCGATGCTGCTGGCGGAATGCGCGGCGGCCCAAGTCGATTTGCGCGTCGGGCACAACGTCACCGAGATCGCACGCGACGGCTTTCATCGCTTTCGTATCGAGACCGACCTAGGCAGCTTCATCGCTCCGGCGCTGGTGCTTGCGACCGGCGGCCTGTCGATTCCGAAATTAGGCGCGACTGGTTTCGCATATGACGCGGCGCGCCGGTTCGGCTTGACGGTGATCGAGCCCGAGCCGGGACTGGTGCCGCTCAAGGTAGCCGGCGAGACACTCGAGCTGTGCCAATCGCTCTCCGGCGTTTCGGTTGACGCGATCGTCTCGTGCGGCCGGCAGAACTTCCGCGAAAACATTCTGTTCACTCATCGCGGGCTCTCGGGTCCGGCGATCCTTCAGATTTCATCTTACTGGCGAGCAGGCGACACGCTCTCGCTAAATCTAGCGCCGGAGTTGGAGCCCCAGAGCTTCCTCAAAGATCGAAGGCGCACCCGTCCGAGAGCCGAGCTGAAAAGTATTCTGGCGGAGACCGTGCCGGCCCGTCTCGCCCATGCTCTGGCAGAGCGCATCGCGCCCGGGCAATCGATGGCGAACCTGCCCGACCGCAGCCTGATCGCGATTGCCGACCTGCTCGGCCACTTCCAGGTGCGGCCCATCGAGTCGGAAGGATGGCCCAAGGCCGAAGTGACCGTGGGCGGTATCGACACCGCCAGTCTGTCGTCCAAGACCATGGAGGCGCGCGCGGTGTTCGGTCTCTATGCAATCGGCGAGGCGGTCGACGTCACCGGTTGGCTCGGCGGCTACAATTTTCAGTGGGCGTGGTCGAGCGGCTGGTGTGCCGGGAATGCGATCTAGCAATGGCGACTCAGCTCTTGGTGAGGTGGACCGGCAGATGCTTTATCCCGTTGATGAAGTTGGATCTCATCCGCTTCACCTCGCCGATAAGCTCAACCGACGAGACTCTTTTCACAAGCTCTTCGAGCAGGATGTTGATCTCCATCCGCGCCAGACTCGCGCCGAGGCAGAAATGTGGCCCGCCGCCGCCGAAGGCCACGTGCTCGTTGGGCGATCGCTTGATGTCGAAGATGAAGGGATCGGGAAAAATGTCCTCGTCGCGATTGGCGGAGATATACCAGATGCTGACTTTGTCGCCTGCCTTGAGCTTCTGGCCGCGAAGCTCGGTGTCGCGGGTAACGTTGCGGCGAAAGAACATGACCGGGGAAGCCCAGCGCAGGATCTCCTCGGTGGCCGAGGGCACCAGCGAAGGATCGTCAACGAGCATTCGGTACTGGTCGGGGTGATCGATCAAAGTATGCACGCCATGCGATAGCGCGTTGCGAGTGGTCTCGTTTCCCGCCACGGCCAGGAGCAGAAAAAACACGTTGAAGTCCATCTCCGAGAGCTGGTCGCCGTTAAGGTCGGCTTTGAGGAGAGCGGTAACGATGTCGTCGCGCGGCTCCTCGCGCCGTTTTTTCGCGAGCTCGCCCGAGTACATGTACATCTCAATCGCGGCATTCTGGACCAACTGCTCGCTGACCGCATACTCGGGATCCTTGTTGCCGATCATGCGGTTGCTCCATTCGAAGAGCTTGTGCCGATCCTCGAACGGCACGCCCAGCATCTCCGCGATCACCTGCAGCGGAAGTTCGGCGGCGACGTCCACCACGAAATCGCAATCGCCTTTGGCAATTGCGGGTTCGAGAATCTTGATCACCATCTCGCGGATGTGACTTCCGAGCGCGCCGATCATGCGGGGAGTAAAACCGCGATTGACCAGCGAGCGATAGCGGGTATGGTCGGGGGCGTCCATCGTGAGCATCATGCGGCCTTGCGCGGACAAGTCGGCGCTGGCGGCGGCGTCCTCGAGCGCGACCACTCCACCGCGGCTCTGCTCCGATGAATAGGTCTGGCCGTCGCGATTGACTTCGACCACGTCATCGTAGCGGGTGACGACCCAGAAGCCGGGACCGCCGGGCTCAGGGTGCCTGAAGACCGGCGCGTTGTGACGCAGATAGGTGAACCACTCGTGCGGCACACTCTCTTCAAAGCGTTTGGGGTCGAGCAAATCGATCTCCCTTAAGTCCACGGCGCTGTCCTCCGCAAATAGAATTCGCTCCACTCTATCAACATTCTTGCGCGCACGCGCCCAAAGCTGCGTGCGCCTGGGGCATAGGCTCGGTGACGTTGCGGGCTGCCTTGCGCCTTCAACCATCAACGATCTATTAGAAATAGCGGACCCGAATTCGCGGTGACTCGGGAGGAACGAAATCATGCACGTTGGATATGGAGCGGTATTTCAGAACTCGCAAAATCTAATGGGTGATCCGTCCATGCCACGCCCTTCTCGGCGAGGCATAAACGAACCTTCTGGCTGCATGTCGAAATGTGGGCGTGATATAGCTCGATCACTTGCCTCTCCCGGGAGATAGAAGCACTCGCGCGAGAGTCAGCCCGCGTCTGCGTAGCCGCTTCGACAGGAAACAGAAAAAAGAATTTGGGATCATCGCCGAGGAAGCGCGGGTCAGAGTCTGCCGGGCGTCTTCGCGATGAAGTCTCTACTATCCCTTCCTTCTGCGCTCAGCCCACCGCCTCTTCATCGCGTCCGACAACCGCTTCCTGCCCTCCGGGGTGAGGCGGCCGCGCCGTTTCCTTTTCTGAGTGCCCTGGCGCGAAGCCTTCGTGCCCCACTTGGTCGCAGCCCCTGTCGATCCCTCCAGCGCTGCAATCGCTCTGCCGATACGGTCCGCTTCGCGCCTCAAGTCTGCCACGATTCTGTCTATTTCCAAGGTTCGCTCCTTTCTTGCGACTTTCGTTTTATAGCCGTCCGAAAATAATCAGCGGCTTATAATTCCACTTGTCGTCTGGTTTCGCAACTAGCAGACATAGCAGCTCTTTTACACCTATCATGGCAGTTGGCAACTGCGCCGTTAATCGTCCACGATAACGCGTCGCGTCCGCCGATGGCGTCGTGGTCAATTGTCTTCTCCCGTGCCTGGCGATCCTTCATCGCGAAATCCAGACAGGAGCGGTTCCAAACAGGTGGTCAACGATCCCTATCTTGTACGCGAGAACAAGGCCGAAGCCGAAACTCATGAGTCCCGATCCAGTCACGAGTCCCTGGTGCAGCCACGGCACTGTTCGCGATGCGACCACGAACGGCGTCGCGATCGCCGCTGTGATGAGTCCCATTCCGATTATCGTACCGGCGCAGAATATCGCGAGGTAAAGCGTCGCCCATAGCGGTTGCGGAATCGCGCTTAACACCAGCAGCGCGATCGCTGCG
>JBGPNU010000009.1:0-21054 GCA_041487675.1 Binatus sp. (SeqCode) | reverse complement strand
TAACGGCGACGGTAACTGCCACGCCAACTGTGACGGCGACCCAGACCGCAACGCCGACCGCTACCGCGACTGTTACGGCTACGGCGACCCCGACTGCGACCGCGACCACTACAGCGACTGCGACCGCAACCGCTACCGCGACCAGCACGGCGACCTCGACTCCGACCCAGACGCCGACGCCCACGCTAACGGCGACGGTAACCGCAACGCCAACTGCGACCGCAACCAACACTGCAACGCCGACCGCAACTGCGACGGCGACTCAGACTGCGACCGCTACATCAACTGTGACCGCGACGGCGACCCAGACTGCAACCCCGACTGGCACGGCGACCTCGACAGCGACCCAGACGCCCACGGTAACGGCGACGGTAACTGCTACGCCAACTGTGACGGCGACCCAGACCGCAACGCCGACCGCGACCACAACTGCAACCGCGACCGCAACGGCAACTGCGACCAACACCGCGACGCCGACTGCGACGGCGACGCCGGGGGCGGGACATATCACCGTGTCGCCGCGCAAGCTGATCCTCAGCACTACGGGTGACGCGGCGGTGACAGGGCCAGTGGTAATCGGCAATACCGGGACGGGACCGCTGCACGTGACAGTAGGCGGGCCGACGCATAATCCGCCATTTTCGATCGATCACGCTGCGCTTACGGTCCCGCCGAGTGCATCGAGCACCGTGACGGTCACGTACGCGCCGACCAAGAAGGGTAACAACAAGGATAAGCTCTCGATCAGGAGCGACGATCCGACGCATAAGAAGGCGATCAAGGTGAAGCTGAAGGGAGATTCAGACTGACGCGATTGCATTGAGAGATGAGCGGAAGAGGGGCGGCCTTGGGGCCGCCCCTCTTTTTTGGGGCTATCGGGCGGCAGCATCCTCACCAGGCGACCGTCAGGACTTGGAAGAGAAAGATCCTGATGCGAAACCCGAACTGGGTTTCGCGCTTCCGGTCTTATTTTTTCCTGCCATGAGTACGGGGCCGGCCCCGGCCTACTATTGGTAGGAATAATCTACCTGTACGCCACGAAAGTTCAGGGATGAACTATTCAGCCTTATGGGCCGCGCGGGCGCGATGCACAATGCGCCTCGATGGAAGACCTCATTACACGCACCGGCGGTGAACGCGAGACGCGGGCGGGCAAACTGATTCCTACGTTCGTGATCGATACCGCCGGTGCGCCTGCCGCCGCAGAGCAGGCGGAAGCCGGGAACGCCGATGGGTCGGCGCCGGAATGGATCGAGCTGCTGCCGGCGGGGGTGTTTTACGGGCGCGATGGGCGCGGGCCGTTTCGGCTCGACGATCCGGACGCGGTTATCGAATCGACGCGTGCGCTGCAGATGAATGCGGGGCTGCCGATCGACTATGACCATGCGACCGATTTCGGCGCGCCCGAGGGCAGGCCGGCGCCGGCGGCGGGATGGATCCGGGAGCTTGCGATCCGCGGCGGAGCGCTCTGGGGGCGGGTCGAGTGGACGGCGCGGGCGGCGGATTCGATCGTCGCGCGCGAGTATCGGTACGTATCGCCGGTGTTCCAGTTCGATCCGAAGGACGGCAGCGTGACCCGGCTGCTGCGGGCCGGTCTCACCAACAATCCAAACCTGCATCTGACCGCGATTGCGGCCGCGCGGATCGCGGCTCAGGCCGCCAAGGACGAGATCATGGAATTTCCAATTCAAGAACTGCGCGAGCTGCTCGGCCTCGACTCGGACGCGTCCGGCGCCGACGTGATCGTAAAAGTTCGCGAGCTGCGGGCGGCTTCGGAAGCGTCGGGAATCGCGACCGGCGCGCATGCGCATGACCCGGCGCATTACGTGGCGATCGCGGAATTCGAGCGCGCGCTTACCGAACTCAACGCGCTCAAGGCCGAGCGCGCGCGCGAGCGCGCGGCGCATACGGTGGAAGACGCTATTCGCGCGGGCAAGGTCGTGCCGGCGCAGCGCGAGTGGGCGATCGCCTACTGCGCCGCCGACGCGCGCGGCTTCGCGGCGTTCGCGGCGAAGCAGCCGTCGATACTGGGCGCCGATTCGGGGCTCGGAGGCGAACCTCCAGTTGAAAGACGGCTCGGCATCCTGAACGCGGCGGAACTGGTCATTTGCTCGCAGCTCGGGCTGAAGCATTCGGAATTTCTGAAGCGCAAACGAGGACGCGCGGACTTTCTGAGTATCGAGCGCGCCGACGCCGATCTGCGCAGCGCCGAAATCCGCAACAACAAAACCGATTTCCTGAACGACCAAGAATAAAACCAGGACGAACTAACCCGCGTCTCGCGCGGCGACCAGGCCGCGCCGCGGCGCGTAGCAACAAGGTGAAAAGATGGCGGCTCTAAGCAATTCGCGCAACACGCCCGAGATGGCCGATGGCGGCAGGATGCGGGTGTACCCGGTCGAGGCCAATACCAATATTTATCTCGGCGGAATCGTCGCGCTCAACGCGGCGGGCAACGCGGTGCCGGCCTCGGCGACCACCACCGTCGCGAACGCGCTCAGGGTAGTCGGGCGCGCCGAGTACGTGAAGAACGGGATTCCCGGGCAGAACGCGATTAACAACCCGGGCGCCGCGGGCGCGATTTCGATCACGGCGCGCAAGGGCGTGTTCCTGTACGCGACCGACGGATCGGTCGGCGCGGCGCAGCTCGGACTCAATTGTTTTGCGCTCGACGACAACACCGTAACCGCGCTCGATCGAGCAAGCGGCGGAACCGTGCAGCAATACGCGGCGGCCGGCCAGGTGGTTGCGATCGATCCGAGCGGGCAGGTGTGGGTCGATTTCTGGCATCAGGCGGCCGCGATCGCGTGACGAGCAGAGCGCCCAGGTCAATCACAATGACGAGGAAGAATTAGATGGAAATCAGTGCTGCGAATCTGACCGCGTTGTTCACCGGCTTCGACGTCGTTTTCCAGCGTGGATTCGAGAAGCCGCCGTCGTACTACGAACAGATCACGAGCGTGATCCGCTCGGCGTCGCGCCAGACTACCTATCCATGGCTCGGGCGCACGACCAAGTTTCGCGAGTGGCTGGGGGATCGGGTGGTCCAGGCGCTCGAGACGCACGCCTATACGATCGTCAATAAAAATTTCGAAGACACGGTGGCGATCGATCGCAACGATATCGAGGACGACACCTACGGCGCCTACGAGCCGATAATCGAGCAGCTCGGATGGGACACCAAGGTGCATCCCGACATGCTGCTGTTCGCGATGATCAAAGATGCGATCGCGAATCCGGGCAATGTGGTCGGCTTCGACGGAGTCCCATTTTTTTCGGCGAGTCATCCGGTCGGACTGATGGGCCAGGCCGGGACCACCACGTCTAATATCAACACCACGGGCTCGGGTGCGTTCTGGTACCTGCTCGACGCGTCGCGAGTGATTCGGCCGTTCATCTTTCAGCTCCGCCGCGAATACGCAGTTACCCGGATGAACACGGTGACGGACGAGGCGGTGTTCAACCGGCGCGAGTTCCGCTACGGCGTGGACGGGCGGGCAAACACGGGTGTCGGGCTCTGGCAGCTGGCGTACGCGAGCAACACGGATCTCAGCAATCCCGCGAACTACGGAGCGGTGCGCGCGGCGATGCGGGCATTCAAGACCGACGCGGGACAGCCGTTCGGAGCATTGTCGAGCCGCAACGGAGCGTTCCTGCTGGTGCCGCCGTCACTGGAAGAAGTCGCGCGGCAACTGCTGAACTCGGAGTTCATGGCGGGGACCGGCGCCAGCGCGACGGTGGCAACCTCGAACATCTGGCGCAACAGCGCGGACCTTATAGTCAGTGAGTTCCTGGCCTAAGGACGCGGCGATGAAACTAGTCTCCACGAGCCGGTTTGCCGCGGGTCCCCCTCCTGCCCGCGGCGCCGGAGTTCGTACCCACTCTCCGCGGGCGCGGGCGAGCAGCCTGACGCCCGCGGAGAGACCTCTTGATGCGATGAGGTTAAGGCAGTGAGTTATGCGACCGTACAGGATGTGATTAATCGATACCCTAATCGCGATCTTGTTCAACTGACTAATGAAGATCCAACCGCAACTGCTGTAAATACAGCGCCGATCACGCAAGCGCTCAGCGATGCGTCGGCGGAAATCGACGGATATATCGAAGGGCGCTTCACGCTTCCGCTGGCCGATCCACCCGCGGTTCTGAGCCGGCTCGCGACCGATATCGCAATGTACCGGATGCAGACGCTTCGGCCGCTGCATGATCTTGAGGACGCGCGCAAACGGTACGAAGACGCGGTCGCGATGCTGGGGAAAGTCGCGGCGGGCGAGCTCACGCTCGGTCTCGCGGCCGATGGCCAGGAGCCGCCGATCGCCGGGGCAGTGGAAAGCGTGCAGGGACCGGAGCGCGTGTTCAATCGCGGCAATCTGAAGGGTTACTGAGATGGGTGCCATGCTCGACGCGCCATGGGCAGGCGCGGTGTTCGCGCCGCCGACGCCGACCGACATCGCGACTATCGAAGCCGCAATCATCACGCAACTGCGATCGCAAATTAACTTGATCGAAATCGTGCACTATCCCGACCGGCCCGAGACCTGGCGCATGACGCATCGAGTGGGCGCGGCGCTGGTGATCTACAAGGGCGCGCAATATGGCGACCTGCTCGACACGGCCGCGGTGATCCAGGAACGCAAGCTCGAGTTCGAGGTGGCCGTGATGATGCGCGATCTTGGATGGGCGGTGGGCGGCGACGGGTCGGGGCCGAGTCCCGGGGCGTACGCGATTATCGAAAGTATTCGCGCCGCGCTGACGGGATTTCGCGTCGCGGGCTGCCGCAAGATGTATCCGGTGAGCGAGAAATTTCTCAAACGTGACAAGCAGGGCGGGGTGTGGACCTACGCATCGATATTCGCGCTCACGACGATGGCGGTCGAGGGACCGCATCTGGACGGATTCCCGCTGTTCATCAAGGGCGTCGGATTGGAAGAAGCCGGGCAGACTTCGATCACGGTCGGCGCGGCCGCATACACATTCGACTCAACCGGAAAAGTTCAACTTCCGCAGGGCAACGTATTTGCGCTGGGCATCACAGGGCCCGGCGGAGCGGCGCTGGCGCAGGGGACGGACTTCACTGTTGACCGGGCCAACGGAATCGTCGCGGCGTTGCCGGGCGGCGCGATATCGGCGGGCGAGACGGTGCAGATCGCATACGCATACGCGGAAGAGGCAATCGCGGCAATCGGCCAAAGCGCGCCGACCAACTAGGTCAAAACGAATAGTCATTCGAATAGTCATGCGATTCAACTGAGTAAAAGGTGATACATGCCAGCCAGTTTCTTGCACGGGGTTGAAGTAATCGAGGTAGCGAATGGGCCGGTCCCGGTCAGCGTCGTCAAGTCGGCGGTGATCGGGCTGGTGGGTACCGCTCCTTCGTGGGCGGTCGGACCGCCGTCGGTGGCCGTGGCGCCCAACACGCCGAGCCTGGTTTCCTCGGCGCTCGACGCGGCAAACTTCGGGCCCATAATTCGCGGCTACACGATTCCCTATGCGCTCGCGGCGATCCAGGCGCAAGGCGCGGGACAAGCCATCGTGTTGAATGTACTCGACCCGAGCCGGCATTTCACGGCGATTGCCGCGACCGCATTCACTTTCAACTCGCAGGGAGCGATCAACCTGGGCCACATGGGTGTCTCGAGTGTGGTGGTAACCAGTAATCCGGCGGGCACTACCTATATCGCGGGAACTGACTATACGCTCGACGCGGTCAACGGCGCGATCAGCATAGTGGCGGCCGGGTCGGGCGGACATATCGCGGCCGGCGCGAGCGTATTGATCGCGTTCAATTATGCGGATCCGTCGAAGGTGGTGGACGCGGACGTGATCGGCGCGGTGACGGGCGGCGTGTACACCGGCATGCAGGCGTTTCAGACCACTTTTGGAACGCTGGGATTCTTTCCGAAGATACTGATTGCGCCGGGCTACTCGCAGGACGCGTCGGTGGCCACGGCTCTGAGCGCGGCTGCGAACAAGATTCGAGCGATGGCGCTGGTCGATTCGGCACCGGCAACCTCGGCGGCAGCGGCGATCGCAAACCGCGCGGCCGCGGGCAATGGGTTCGCATCCACCAATAAGCGAATCATTCTATGTTATCCGCAGGAGTCGTTTTTCGACACCGGAATCGTCCCGACCGGAGTCGCGCTCAACACTTCTGGCGCGCCATTGACGACGCAATTCAACGCGGTCGCGGTGGCGCCTTACTCGCAGTGGGTAGCCGGCGCGATGGCGGCGCGCGATCTCGCGAAAGGCTATTGGTGGTCGCCGTCGAACACTCAAGTAAACGGCATCCTCGGTCCGGACGTTCAGCTATATGCCTCGATACTGGATCCGTCCTCGGACGTGAACAGTCTGAACGCGGCCGGAATCGTGACCGTGTTCAACGCCTTCGGCACCGGACTCCGGGTGTGGGGGAACCGGAGCGCGGGGTATCCGTCAGCGACGACGCCGGACAATTTCATTTCGGTGCGGCGCACGATGGACGTGATCGAGGAGGCGGTGGAACTCGCGATGTTGCAATTCATCGACCAGCCGATCTCGAACGCGCTTATCGACTCGATCCTGGCGAGTGCGAACGCATTCATCAGATCGCTAATCCAGCGCGGAGCGCTGGTGGCGGGTGCGGCCAGCTTCAATCCGGCTGAAAATCCGAGTGCGCAAATCTCCGGCGGGCAGCTGGTGTTCGATATCGACGTGATGCCGCCGCCACCCGCGGAAAGAATCACCTTCCAGGCGTTTATCGACGTGACCCTGCTCCAGCAGCTCGGACAGACCAGTCCGATAACGGTGGCGGCAGGAGCGACGGCATAGTGGACCCGGACTCGAGAGGAAAAGAATGAATATTCAGATCAACTCACTGACTAATGCGAATATATACATCGACGGAGTCGGGCTGCTAGGGCGGGCCGAAGAGATCGAGATAGCGCATCCCAAGCACAAAATGATCGACTACAAGGGCCTGGGCATGGCGGGGACGGCGGAACTGTGGGCGGGAGTGGAAAAGCTCGAGTCACGAATCAAGTGGTCGTCGTTCGATGCGGATACGCTGGCGCTGTCCACCAGCCCATTCAAGACGCATTACTTCCAGGCGCGCGGAAATTTGGAGCAATACACAAGCCAGGGACGGAGCGCGGAACTTCCGGTCGTCTATATGATGACGGGAGTATTCAAAGATGCGGGAAGTCCCACGTTCCGGCAGCATCACATGGTCGAGACTACGTCGCTGGTGAGTGTGTATCACTGCGAGCTATTCGTCGCGGGTGTCCAAATATACTTGTACGATGTCTTTGCCAATATCTACGTAGTAGGGGGCGTCGACCAGCTGAGTAATTTCCGATCGAATATCGGAGGATGACCGAGCGTGACCGCGAAATCGCAGCAGGGAGCGATGAGCAATGAAGACCGATGAAGTTACGGTGAACGGAGTGAGGATCGGCGGCGCGGAGGCCATGGAAGATCGAACGACGAAGACGATCGAGCTGCCATCGGGCGCGCGCGCAGAGGTTCGCAAGGGCATGGGGCGCGATCTGATGCGAGCTCAACGGGCAGTGGCAGGCGGCGACGCGAGCGCGGTTGTGTTCGCACTGATCGCGGAGTTGGTGCGGATCGACGGGCAGAAAATCGTGTACGAGGACGTGCTGGAGATGGAACTCGCCGACGTGATGTCGTTGCAGGCAGAGGTGATCGGCGAAAATTTCGAGCACCCTCCGCAGCGAGCTTCGCAGGCCTCGTCCAGTCCGGGTTCTCAGCCGGAGAGCTAGCCGGGATGGACTTTGCGGAGCTGTCGTACTGGCTCGATGCGGCCGCGGAATACGAACGGATGCGCATCGAACGCGGCGGAGGGAGCGATACGTGAGTAGTAAGTTGATTGACTATTGCGCAATGCGTGAACCGATGAGTCACGCGAACACGGTGAAGCGATGGGAGTGAGACTATTCGTAGGCAATCTGAGTTTTTCCCTGGGCGACGGCGATCTGCGTGAAGCATTCGCGGAAGTGGGTGGAGTGGAACGCGCCGAGATTGTGCGAGATCGTTTCGACGGCCGCTCGCGCGGTTTCGGATTCGTCGAGATGCGCAACGAAGACGACGCGGCGATCGCTTTGCGCGCGATGAACGGCAAGGAGTTGGCCGGACGTCCGCTACGGGTCGAGGCCGCGACGTCGCAACGCCGACCGTTCGAGCGCAGTGCAGCGCGGCCCTAGTCCGCGTCACGCGAAATCGCGGCATCGGGACGGATCATCAAAATGACGAAGCGATCCCAAAACGACAATATCCGGCGCGGCCTCGGTGAATCGATGTCGGGGCGAGCGTACGGCGGTCTCAGCCGAGTGGCCGGCTTCGTACGCGCAAGCGTCGAGGCCGCGCGGGCGACGGATCGGTTAGCAATGATTGCGCGACAGGAAGTTCCACTCGCGGCACACGGGCTGGTCCCGAGAACGGGCCGGCGCGCTGAAATGGAATCGGTACGCGGCGCATTGACGGGCCGCGCTGGCTCTCAGAGCTATCCAGAAGGCGAGCCTCTACCTATGAGCGCGGACACGATGCGAGCGATTCACGGGTTTGCGTCGAACGTGAAGGCGCTCGACGCGGCGGCGCGAGTCGGAGAGGGCGCAATCGTCAGCCAGGCAATCGATCGGATGCGTCGTCCGATTTGGCGTGAAAATTCGGACGGCGGGAGCCGCCCGCCGGAGATGGATACTACAGTCGATTCTCGCGGCAGATTCTCTCGGATGATTCAGCAATCGTCATCTGGCGTACAAACTTTGACGCGGATCCGAAATAGCGGACGCC
Source organism: Binatus sp. (SeqCode) (assembly GCA_041487675.1). GTDB lineage: Bacteria > Desulfobacterota > Binatia > Binatales > Binataceae > Binatus. The sequence goes on along the minus strand of JBGPNU010000009.1, from coordinate 12,267 downwards.
GATTTGGTCTGGGCGGAGATCCAAACTCCGCCAAGGCGAGCACCGAGAGTGGAGTGGGCGGTACCGAGCAGGGAAGCAGACTTTCATCGGGTGAACTTGCATCGGGTGAACTTGCATGGGGTGACCTTGCGGGGCGCGCAAATCGCGCGCTCGGTGTCGTCGGCCGACTCTCCGTAGGAAGCGGAGAATCATCGCAAGGTTCGGGCCGGCGCTTCGATCGGAGCCGCACATCGAGCAATTTCGACAGAGTACTAACATCGGCCGGAAAGTATATGTCGGCATCGAGAGCGCGCGGGTGGAGCGGGCCGAGAGGTTCGATGGTCGCGCCGGCAAGTCTTTCCAGACCGGAATTCGCAGAGCCTATGCGCGGCGTTTACGGGCAGGAGTCGAGGAGCCGGCCTGCGGCGATAACGATCAACTCGACGCCGACGGTCGTAATCAATGCGGGCGAAGCGCCGGGTGATGTTGAGCGTCAGGTAATCGGCGCGCTGAGAGCACATCGCGAGGAACTGTTCGATCAATTCAAACGTGAGTCGGTGCGGCGCGAGCGCTCGCAGTTCTAGCGGAGTGTTGAAGGCGCTTGAACTTGAAACCGACACTCGGCCGAAATTTTCAACGCCATCCCGGGGAGCCAGCCATTGTTCGCAGTATTGGGTGAGATTCCATTCGAGGTGGTCGGCTCGCCGGAAGGCTTCGAGTCGAGACGGGCCTATGATTTCGCCGAGCATCGGGTGGTCGAGAGCAAGCCGCGGCTGCAATGGCTCGGCAACGATCTCGAGCGCCTGAAATTCGAGTTGCGGCTGCATTCATCGTTCACGGACCCGGCCGCGAAACTGGCGCTGTTGCGCTCGACAGCGGCGGCGCATCTCGCGTTGCCATTGGTGTTTGGCAATGGTGGGTTTCGAGGGTTTTTCGTGATCGAATCGATATCGATGAGATCGCAGCAACTGTCGGCGCGGGGTGTTCCGATCGCGATTACGGCCGCGCTCGCGCTCAAGGAATGGGCGGTTGAATCCGAGTTGTCTTCCGGGGCGCCGCCAATCCCAGACTTTGTGCCGCTCGGAATCATACCGGCGGTCAGCAGTAGCTCCGACGGCGGCTCACCTGGAACCATCCCGGGAGTATCGGCATTACTCAGTCTGTCTCCCGCGAGAGGCGCAACCGGACCAAATCTCGAGGCGAACGATATTCCGGTCTCGGTGATAGTAAGGAGCGCCGCACGATGACACAGGGAGCGCAATTCATACTTCACATCACCAGGGCGGGTGAGCGCTGGGATCTGCTCGCGTGGAGATACTATGGCGATCCGACTGACTATAGCCCGCTCATAATGGCTAATCCGGGTGTTGCGATTGAGCCAGTATTCGACGCGGGAATCTCGATCGCAGTACCTATCGTGCAGAAGAGCACGCCCGTGAGCGTCGATTTGCCGCCCTGGAAATTGCCGCATCCGGCGGGCGCGTAATGGCCGCATTGTCTTCGCATTCAGTTCGTACGCCGCAATGGGTGCTTACCTATGAGGGCGTGAATATCACTGCTGACGTGTCACATATGGTGCTTGCGATTAGCTATGTCGATCGGCTCGGCGAGGCTTCGGGCGAGGTTGAGGTGGAGCTGGAGGATCACGCAAAGCGGTGGCAGGGGCCATGGTACCCAGGGCTGGGGAATATACTCAGTCTTCAGATTGGCTATAGAGGCGAAGCACTACTGGATTGCGGGTCGTTCCAGGTCGATGAACTGGAGTTCGACGGTCCGCCAGATGTGATGAGACTGCGATGTCTTGCCGCATACATCACACCTGCGATGCGCACGCCGAATACGGTGGCCTACGAGAACCAGAGCATCGTGGAAATCGCCGGCCAGATCGCGTCGAAGTATGGGCTGAACCTGGTGACGGCGCCCGCGGCGATCGAGAGCGACGTGGTGTTCGCCCGCGTGACCCAGCGGCGCGAAACGGATCTGGGGTTTTTGAAGCGCCTTGCGATCGAGCACAACTTTGATTTCACGGTGCGCGGCGCGCAGATGGTGTTTTATGCGCGTGCGGCGCTGGAAGCCGTGATTCCGCTGGTTGCAATCACACGACCAGACACTACAGGGTTTTCGTTTCGCAACCGGACGCGCCGAATCTACAGTGGCGCGGAAGTCTCGTACTTCGATCCGGATACAAAGCAACTGATCACTCAAATGATCACGGCTGAGCCCCCGGCGCCGACGACAGATACGCTCAAGATCGTCGCGCGTTCAAAAAACGCGCAGCAGGCGATGGTGAAGGCCCAGGCGGCGCTTCATCTGCATAACATGGTGTTCGTGGATGCATCGATCGAGGGGCCAGGGAACGTGATGCTAGTGGCGGGCAATCAGGTGGAGGTCGTCGGGTGGGGCCGGCTCGACGGGGCATACCTGATCGAGACGGCGCGGCATCAGTTGGCGCGTGCGAGCGGCTACACGACTTCTTTTGCGGCGCGACGGGTTGGATAAAATGTCGCACCTCAAAAGAGACTGGGAAGAGCGGGCGTCATGAATCAACTTCTTGAACATCGCGAGCGATTTTTTCGGGAGACCCCCGCGTTTCGAGTCGGGATCGTGCAGCAGCAGGATGCCGCGCACGCCAAGGTCCGCGTGGTGTTCCCGGATTACGACGCAGTGGTCAGTTGGTGGCTGCCGGTGATTTTTGCGAAGACGCAAAACGACAAAGCTTACTGGATTCCGGATGTCGGAGAGCAAGTCGTGTGTCTGATGGATCTGCGCGACGAGGCGGGCGCGGTGCTGGGCGCGATCTATTCAAACGCGGACTTGCCGCCGGTGAACAGCGCCGACAAGTTCCACCTGGCGTTCAAGGATGGTGCGAGCGTGGACTACGACCGCGCCGCGCACGTGCTCGATCTCAAATTCCAGGACACGACAGAAATCAGGTACGACGCGGGCGGGCATGCGCTCGATCTGAAATTTCAGGATCACGGCGAAATCAAGTATGACGGCGGCGCGCATGCACTCACGATGAGCTTGCCGACCGGCGCGACATTTAACCTGACCGCGAGCGGCGCGCAGGTGCAAATCGATGCGAATGGCAACGTCATCATCAAGGCTGCCGGACAGGTACAACTCGGAACCGGTCAAATGGCCGGGGTCGCGCGGTTGGGCGACGCGGTTCGCGTGCAAGATGACGAGGGCGGCTGGCTCTCGGGATCGATCGTGACGGCGAGCATCGACGTGTTGGCGGGGTAAGCGATGCCGGCAGGAGCAACAACGCTCGCGGACATCACGTCTGCCGACTGGTCACTGGAGCTGGGCACTCTTGGCGGGGTGGTGCAGGGAATCGCGGACGTCGAGCAGTGTCTCGGGATAATCGTGACCACTCCGCGCGGGAGCGATCCACTCCGGCCGACGTTTGGCGCGGACATCTGGCGATACATCGATTTTCCGATCGACGAGGCGCTGCCCGCGATCGTGCGCGAACTGACCTCCGCGATCACGACGTGGGAGCCGCGCGTGAATCTGATTTCGGTGACGGCGCAACCGGTGAACGATGGGAGCAGCCAGTCGGGAGCGCATCTGGATGTGACGCTCATGTGGCAGCTCAAGCTCGGTGGCGCACCATCGACGGTTCAGACCACGACCGTGACAATCCCCGGAGCGGCGGCCTAGCGCGGGCCGCGCGCCGATGGCGATGAAAGGATGAATTGATGGGTGCAGGTATTCCATCGCTGCCACCGCCGATATTCGTGAACGACGCCGACGGTCTGGATCCGAACAAAATCCTTGCCGACATGATCGCCGAGTTCGAGGCGGCGTCGGGGCGCACGCTGCAGCCCGCGCAAGTCGAGCGCCTGCTGATCAATCTCTATGCGTACCGCGAGTCGCTGGTGCGAAACGCGATTCAGTTTGCGGCGGAGCAGAACCTGCTGGCGTTCGCGTCGTTTCCGATGATCGATTACCTCGGCCAATTGCTCAGCGTCAGCCGGCTCCCATCGCAACCCGCGGTGACGACGCTTCAATTTACGCTGACTGGCGCGCTCACGGTGCCGTTCACGATCGCGGCGGGAACCCTGGTCGGCGCCAATGACGGGCACTTCGCATTTGCGACGAGCGCAAGAATCACGATCGCCGCCGGAGTGACCACGGCAAGTGTCGCAGCAACGGCGACTGCTCCAGGAGCGGCCGCGAATGGCTACCTGCCCGGGCAGGTCAACGTGCAGCTGAGTCCGAGCGCGCTCGTCGCGAGCGCTACCAACACAACGACGACCGCGGGCGGATCGGCTCCTGAGACCGACGATCATCTGCGGACACGAATCCAGGCGGCGCCCAACCAATTCAGCGTCGCGGGTCCTGTTGGCGCGTACAGGTTTTTCGCGATCGGCGCGGATCCCTCGATCATCGACGCGCAGATAGTCAGTCCGGCGCCGGGAATAGTGAATGCGTACGTGCTGACGGGACCAGTCAGCGTGCAGCCGGCGGCGGCGCCGAACAGCGCCGGGGTTGCGAGCGCATCGATCCTCGCGAAAGTCGCGGCGGCGCTGAACGCCGATAGCGTGCGTCCGCTTAGCGACACGGTGAACGCGCTCGCGGTGACTGAAATCGATTACCAGATAAACGCAACGGTGACGCTTTACTCCGATGCCGATCCGACCGCGACGATCGCGGCGGCGAGTGCCGCGGCGCAGGAGCTTGCGCTCGAACTCGCGGCGAAGATACAGCGCGACATCGTACCGAGCCAGATTATCGCGGCGCTTTCGGTGGCCGGCGTGTACGGGGTGACGCTATCGGCGCCGGCGCTGACGACGCTTAATTCGGGGCAGTGGGCGAACTGCACCGCGATTACTCTGACCACGGCGTTCAGCACGGAGCATAGCTGATGCCAGAGCTTTCCGCGGCTCCATCGATCAACGATTCGCGCACCCAGGCGTTGCTGGAATTGATCGCACGGCTTGCCGACCTCGACCTGACGCCGATGCTGGTTTACCGGATCGACTCGGCGCCGGCGGGCGTGCTGCCGTTTCTCGGATGGCAGTTCGACATCCTGTCGCCGCTCTGGCAGTTGATCGCGCCGGTGTCGATTGGAGTCGATGCGCTTACCAATATCGATCTGCTGATCGACATCGACAATCTGATCGAAACCGGCGGAGTGGTCTCGGGCGACATTCTTACCGAGGCGGCGCAGCGCGAAATGCTGAAGAGCGCCGTGCCGCTGCATCGGTTTCGCGGAACACCGTGGGCGGTGAAGCAGGCGCTGGCGTCGCTCGGATGGACGCAAGTCGGTCTGCTCGAAGGACAGTCGCGCTGGGGTGGAGCGTCGTATCCGGCGAGCCAGGGGTGGGCGGTGTTCCGGGTGATGATCGACCTGATAGACGGGCAGAACGTACCGAGCGGGGCGGTATCGACGGCGGCCGCGGCGGTGAATTTTTTCAAGCCGGCGCGCGCATGGCTGGACTCGATATGGTTTGTGACGCCTCCGGCGTCGGACGTGGCGCCGAAGCCGTCGGACAAATTTACGCTCGGAGGAATCGTCCAATACCAAATCGATGCAGCGCGGGCGCCCACCGACGGCGGACTGGCTATAGCCATTGTGTCCGCGGCGATTGTCGATGCGTACGGTCCGAGCGCGCCTATCTACGACAGTCACTATCGGCATAGCGGGATCACGTACGGCGTCAACGAACCCAAAGTGGCGGATTCAGCGCTGGTCGTGAACGGCGCGGCCGTCTTGCACGGAGGCTAAAATGAAAAGTCCGGTTGGAATTGTGCGGATCCGGCTGCTGGAGCGAGGCCGCGTCGTATGGTCATACGCGGGGCGCAATCTTTTCGTGAACGCGGGCCGGCCCGCGCTGGCGGCGCTGCTCGGAGGCGATACCAGCGGGGAATTTGCGGCGGCAGTAGGTTTTGGATCGGGATTAGCCGCCCCCACGGTGACTGACACCGTTTTAACGGCGCCCGGATACTACAAGGCTCTCGACAGCCACAGCGAAGACGGCAACGGCAGCGTGACGTTCAACTGGTCGCTGACGGGCGCAGACACGGGAGCGCAAGGAATAACTATTCAAGAGCTGGCGCTGTTCGCGAATCACGCGAACGCGGGACTGCCGGGAACGACTGCGCCGACACCGATGCTGGCGCGCAAGACGATCGCGCCGATAGTCTTCGGGGCGGGAATGAGTATCAGCGGTACGTGGACGCTTACCTTCTGAGGTAGTAAATGGCTACACTAATCGATGCAGTGGGGTTCACCTCAAATGAGGTTTACCAGATTCAAGCGACTGACCCGGTCGAAGGCGCGGCGAGCGGCGCGAGCTTCAGCGGCGCCGGCATCTCCAATCAGCCGCATCAACAGCTCGCAAATCGCACCGCATTCCTGAAGCAGCGCCAGGACGTGAATATCGGGAATATCGGCGTCTTGCAGGCGTTTATGGGGGCGTTTGCGGGTTCGATCTCGGGCAATGGGTATCTGACAATTCCGGTAGCCGACGTGAATCGCGGATCGATCGTTGCGATGGTGGAATGGGGCGCGATGTTCCCGGGCGGGGGTCTGGTGGAAGATGAGAGCTACCCGGTGACATGGCCGGCGGCATTTCCAAATGCCTGCCTATGGTCGATGGCGACGCTCGCGAACCCGCGGGCGAGAGAGCATAGCGGAAAGTTAATAATCGATGTCGTGAGTTTCACCAGGACGGCGGGTATATTTCGATCGGACTTCATAAACGGTTCGGACAGCAATCAGGCTCCGAACGACGGATTCTACTGGATGGCGATCGGATTCTGAGCGCGGGTCAGGCGAGGGCGGCGATAATCCGTTCCATCGCGATTCCACGAGAGCCCTTGACCAACAATACGTCGCCGGCGCGGACCAATCCGACTATCAGGTCTGCGGCCGCATTGGAGTCGGGTGCGACGAGCAGGTTGGGGGCAGGTCTTCCGCCCGCGACGGCCTCGAGCGCGGCGCGCATTTCAGGACCCACAGCTACGAATACGGCCGGCTGCTCGCGCATAATGTCGCGGATGGCGTGCTGGTGCGCAGCCGCACTCATCGCGCCCAACTCGAGCATGTCGCCCATCGCGATTACGAGGCGTGCGCCGGTGCCGTCGGCAACCTCGCGCGCGGCGGCGAGTGCGGCGCGAATCGAGCGTGGGTTGGAATTGTAGGTGTCATCGATCACAAAGACGCCGCGAATCGAGGAGGTCGAGAGACGACCGGCGACGGGCGTCACGCCGGCGAGCGCGTCGGCGATTGCCGCGAGATCGGAAGCATCGAAGGGCGCCGGGCGCATCGCAGCGAGACCCGCGATCGCGGCGGTGCAATTGAGGGCGGCGGTTTCACCGAGGAGTGCGATTTCGGTTTCGATAAACGGCTCGATGCCGGCGGAGACGAGCGCGGAAGCGATTTCGATTTGGATCCGCGAGCGAGCGCCGACGATCCGACGGCGGAGGCGCACGGTGGCGTCGGGCGATTTGCCAAAAGTGATCCGACTCAGATGTCTCGGAATTCGTGCGAGGACGATCGGTTCGTCGGCAGACGCGACTGCATAACGCGTGGCGGTGGAGAACAATGCGGCTTCTTCATCGGCGATGTCGTCGAGCGTGCCGAGACCCTCGGTATGTTCGAGATCGACGTTGAGGACCATCGCTACGTCGGGCTCGACGATTCGCGCCAGCTTTGGAATTTCGCCGCGCGTGTTGGTGCCACATTCGAGGACGGCGGCGTTATGCTCACCGGTAAGTGTGAAAATCGTCATCGGCACGCCGATGAGATTGTTCAGATTGCCGGGCGTGGCCAAAGAGGTTCCAAAGAGGGCGCGAGTAACAGCGGCGGTTAATTCCTTGGTAGAGGTCTTGCCGACCGCGCCGCCAATCGCGATCACGGGAAGGGAACGCTTGGCGCGAATCCGCGCGAGATGTCGATGTGCGAGACGGCCGAGCGCGGCGAGGGTATCATCGACCTCGATGCAATCCAGCGCAGGATATTGCCTTCCAGTTTCGACGACTGCGGCCGCCGCTCCGCGCTCAGCGGCTTGCGCGAGATAGTCGTGGCCGTCGGAAGTTGCGCCGCGCAATGCGACGAACAGATTGCCCGGCGCGAGCGAGCGAGTATCGATGCTGATGCCTCGGACGCCATCGGCGCTCGCGAGTGTCGAGGAGTGGAGCCAGCCGCCGCTGGCCTCGATCGTTTCGGCGAGCGTGAACGTACATTGATTGCGAGGAATCGGCGTCGTCATTGTAAGTCATTTGGCGAATTCATTTGGCGGATACATTGTGCCGAATTATTGCGGGCGGTCCTACCTTGGCTTGACATGGCGGCGGGAGCGAATCAGCCTTCAGATTCGACGAAGTCGATTGAAGAGGCGAACAGCGTCGGGGAGGCGGGAAGCGATGGCATCATCAGAGGCGCCAGAGGCGCCGATTGTGGGCGTGATAATGGGGAGCAAGAGCGACTGGGAGTACATGTCGGGCGCGGCTGAGGTCATGGAAGAACTTAAAGTGCCGCATGAAGTTCGGATTTTGTCGGCGCATCGGACTCCCGACCTGACGCTCAAGTATTCCGCCGGCGCATCGGCGCGCGGTCTTCGGGTAATCATCGCGGGCGCGGGAGGCGCGGCGCATCTGGCGGGACTGGTCGCGGCGAAGACGATAATCCCGGTGATCGGGGTGCCGATGCCCACTACGTCGCTGAACGGAATCGATTCGCTGCTGTCGATCGTGCAGATGCCCAAGGGATTGCCGGTGGCGACGATGGCGATAGGGAAGCCGGGCGCGGCGAATGCGGGTCTGTATGCGGCGCAGATAATCGCGCTTGGCGACGCCAAGCTCGGCGAGCGGCTCAAAAAATGGCGGGCCGCCCGCGCGCAGGAGTTGTTGCAGCAGAAGATTCCCTAGCAGGCTCCCCAAACCCGCGCGAGCTATTCGTCGAGCAGGAACTCGGGCGCGCGTGCAGAACCGCTCAACAAGGCGTCGTGCTATTCTATCGTCGATGAAGAAAAGCGACATCGACACGCCGGCGTTGATCCTGGATCTCGACATCGTGGAGGAAAATATTCGCGTGATGGGCGCGTACTTCGCGGCGCGTCCGCAAAAGCTGCGGCCTCATTTCAAGACGCCGAAGACGCCCGAGATCGCGCGTCGTCAGCTCGCGGCCGGCGCGATTGGGATCACGGCGTCGAAGCTTGGCGAAGTCGAGGTGCTGGCGCGCGCGGGACTCGGACCGGTGCTGCTCGCGAACCAGATAGCGGGGGCGCAGAAGATCGATCGCTTTTTCGCGGCGTCGGCGCGAGTCGGATTGATCGGAACGGTCGAAAGCGCGTTCAACGTGCGCGAGCTGGAAGCGGGCGCCGCGCGCGCGGGCCGCTCAGCGGATGTAATAATCGAAGTGGACACCGGGATGCATCGATGCGGCACCGAGTCGCCCGAAGAGACAATCGAGCTTGCGCGCCTGATCGTACGCAGCGGGCTCAACTATCGCGGAGTGATGGGTTATGAGGGTCACGCGGTGCTGATTCCCGATGCGGAGAAGCGAACAGCAACTGCGCGCGCGGCGCTAACGACGCTCAGCCGCCATGTCGAGGCGCTGCGTGGCGCCGGGCTTGCGCCGGAAATCGTGAGCGCAGGCGGGACCGGAACTTTCGACATTGCCGGCAACTGGCCGGACGTGACAGAAGTGCAGGCAGGATCGTATGTCTTCATGGATGGCGCTTACCGTATCGTGCGCCCCGACCTGGGACGGCCGGCGCTGACGCTGCTCGCGACAGTGATCTCGCGGCGCGGCGATCACGCGATAATCGATGCCGGCATGAAGTCTCTTACCAATGAATTCGGAGCGCCGGTGGGCAAAGACATTCCAGTAAAGGTAGCGCGGCTGTCCGAAGAGCATGGGCATCTGGCGGTCGGTGAAAGCAGTCTCGAGCCGGGATCGAAAGTCGAGTTGATTCCGAGCCATAACGACACGACCATCAATCTACATAGTGAATACTACGTGGTGCGCGGCGACGAAGTGATCGCGACGTGGCCGATAGAAGGCGCGCGGGCGTACCGATGAAGACGACGGCCGCGCAGACGGTTCGATGCGCGCTTGCGGTGCTCGCGGCCATCGCAGCTATTGCAGGAACTGCGCGCGCAACTGACATCAAGATCGCCGGCAGGCTCAGTCTGCCGCCCGACGCCGGGGTCATCGCGATATGCACCGATCCGGTGGTGCAGAAAATACTCAACGAAGACTTGCGAGCGGCGCGGCGCGGCGCAGGACCCGAAGAGCGCATGGTGACGCTGACGGTGACGGTCAACCAGCAATTGCTCAAACCCGGGGTTTCCTTGAATCAAATGTTTCCCGGCGATCCGTCGATGGTGGAGCTGCTGAAGGCGGCGGGCGCGGAAGCACCGGCGCTAGGTGACAGCGGCGATCAGCCAATCGATCCGTATGCGGTCGAGGCACGCCGCGGCGCACTCACGCCCGACGATCCTGTGACCGCGCAGTTCAGGAGCTACCAAACGAGGCAGCAGATAATCCGCGGTGCGCACGCGCCGACGCCATATGACAGCATTCCGGAAAGCGAGATTTACTCCACCGTGATCGTCGCGCGCGCGTCATTGGAAGGCGCGCCCGATCAAATGAAAGTCGTAGCGGTGGTACAGTCAGGCGACGACGCTCGGCGGGCCAAGGAATTGGTGGCCGAAGAAATCGCCAACGCCATACTGCATTAGCAGGCGCGACTAGTCGGTAGTCTCCTTAGGAATCGTTCGGGCAGCGGGCGCTGCACTGTCGCGAGTCGATGGCGCTGCCGACGCTGGCGGAACGACCGGCTCGGGATTGGTGACTATCGTCGCGGGCGGCAAAGTCTCGGGCGCAATTGCGGCCGGCGACGCGACGGGGGCCGAGTTCTCGGCGCGTCGATCGAAGAATCGGCGATAGGCGAAATCCGCGAGCAGAACGAGCACCGCGACGACCAGCACGAAGATCGCGATTCGGCCCGCGCCGCCGGTCCGCTTGGTGACCATCGTGATTTCCTGCGAGATTCGCACCACGTTGGCCTCGGCGTGTTGAACGTCGCGGACGAAGCGCGAGGCGACGTCCTCGGCGTCGAGACCGAGAAAGGCGGCGTAGCGGCGGAGAAAAGGCACCAGGTAAAGCTGGTCGGAAATCAGGCCGTAGCTGTCGGTCTCGATCATCTTAACGTAATGGGCGGGAAGATGAGCCTCGATAACAACTTGCTCGCGGGTGAGGCCCTTGCGTTCGCGAGCCTCGGTTACAATCTGGCCGAGCGAAATCTGGGGTTCGGCGGCGGAAGCTCCGGGATCTTTATCCTGGGATCTGGTTTTGGATTTTTTGTCAGCCACCTGTGATCCAGTCTCTCCCGGCAAATCGCCCAAGGCGAATTTGCGAATTCCGCCAGAAAGAAAGCTACCGTCGGATGAAGGCGAATCCAAGTACCCCCGCTTGCTTCACCCGCGGGAGTTGGTCGTCATCGCGTTTGAGGCGCTCCGGCGGATGGCGGGGCGGCGACGCCATTGAAGAGCGCAAATTTCTTTCCTTCGGATCCGACGATCAATGGCGGCGGCTTGAGCGAGTTTCGCAACGCCGGCAAATCGCGCTCATTTGCAATCAGAATCATGCATGCGCCGGACGACCAAATCTCATCCAGGCGCGCGTCGGAACCGATTATGAACGGCGACTTGAGCTCGGCTGCCGGCGAGACTTCCGAGAGTTCGCCCCAGTACAAGACCCGAGTCTCGCGCCGGCCCGTGTAAAACGGGATCGACTGTATGTAGTGGCGATATGAGCCGAGTATGCAGTCGCCGGTCAGGTAAGGTTCCACAGAATGGGCGAGATTGCGATAGGTCGAGATCGAGCTCAAGTGCTCGCGCGCGCGACTGGTCAGCGGGACCGTCGCGAGCATCGCGAGAGCGATCGCGCCAATCGCATAGGGCACGCGCGACGCCTCGCGCCCGAGCGCGTACATCAGGATTGCGCCGCCGGCGATCGTGAGACCCAGCAGGAATCCATCGAGCGCAAGCGACGGATTTATCCTACTCATCACAGTTTCGAAAAAGACGATACCCGCCAGCGCAAACATTACGTTGGCGATCGCGACAGCGGCGAGGATTCGGCGCCGCGAGTTTGCCGCAAGAGAGCTCAGTCGGGAAAGGCCGCATCCGGCGACGATCGCGAGCGGTGGAAGCGCGGGCAGAATGTAGGTGCCGAGCTTGGAGCGGGGGATCGAGAAGAAAACGAAGATCACCACGAACCAGATGGCGAGAAAGCTCGCTGCGGAGCGGCGCCGGTCAGACGCG
>JBGPNU010000008.1:0-21199 GCA_041487675.1 Binatus sp. (SeqCode) | reverse complement strand
TTTCTCAAGCCGCTCGGCATGAGCATGAACAGACTCGCGGAAGAACTGCACGTTCCTGCGAACCGCATCACCCAGATTGTGGAAGGGCGGCGTGGCGTTACAGGAGAGACTGCGCTCAGGCTTGCCAGATATTTCGGCACTTCTGCCGAATTCTGGCTCGGAATTCAGAAGGATTATGACTTGCAAGTCGCACAGGATCGGTTCGAGGCTGAGGTTGAGCGCCAAGTCCGTCCCCGCGACAAAGCGGCCTGAAAAAGCGGGTGCAATGATCGGCTTCGAGCGGCTGCAAACCCTGAAACTGGTGGCTGAGCTGTGGCAGGATCCTGACGCGATGGCGGCGATCGGAGAGGCATTAGAAGACGCCAAAGCCGGACGGATCCTGAAATTCAAGGGCGAGCCGAAAGTGCGCGAGATTCTCAAGGCCGCCCGCCGGCGCGGTTGACTCGGCAAGAGCCTGACGAAATACTTTCGGGCCAAGCCAAGGAGAATCGATCGATGTTCGTTCTAGACCAAGGCGCCCGTTTCGTAATTCCGCGCACCGAGTTGACCTATCCGGGTCACAACATGAAGCTGCATCAGACCGCGGCCGACCCGGTGAAGGCGCCGGTCGATCACGTGATGGCGGACTTCGAAGACGCGTGCCCGTACGAGTTCAAGGGCGAGAAGAGCCGCAAAGTGATGCTCGAGGCGCTGAATACGCTCGACTTCGGCAAGAAGGTCGTCACCGTGCGGCCCAACAACATCCATTCGAAGTTTTTCAAGGGCGACATGGAAGCAATCGTGCTCGGTGCGCCGAATCGCTTCCACGGCATCATGTTGCCCAAGACGCGCGGGCCTGAGGAAATTCGCGAAGTGTCGAAGCTGCTCGACGATCTCGAGAAGCGCGCCGGCTGGAAGTACCGGATTCAGATCGAGTCGCTAATCGAGACTCCGCACGCACTCATCAAGGCATACGAAATCGCGACCGCGTCGGATCGGATGTGCGGGCTGGTGTTCGGCATCGCCGACTACGCCGCGAATCTGGGCATCCGCGAGATCGTCGAGAATCAGAATCAGAATTTTCACTATTCCAAGCAAGCAGTGGTGGTCGCAGCAAAAGCCGCCGGCCTGCACGCGATCGACAACGTCTATCTGCGCCTGTGGCGCAACACAGATTCGCCCGAGCGGGTCAAGGAACTGCAAGCCGGGCTGCGCGCGAAAAATATCGGCGCGGCCAACCTCGGGATGGACGGGACCTGGGTGATTCATCCGCAGCAGGCCGAGATCGCCAATGCGTGTTACACGCCGAGCGCTGAGCAGGTCGAGGAAGCGCGCCGCGTGATCAAGCTCTACCACGAGAAGGGAGGCGGCTCGATGGCCGATCCCAAGTCGGGCGAGATGATCGACGAAGCGACCATCAAGATCGGTCTTATGGATCTCGCAAAGGGCGCGCAGGCCGGGCTGGTGTCGGACGCGGAACTTAAGGACTGGTCGGCGAAGAGCCGCGAGATCACCGGCTACGATATTCTGGAGTTGATGCGCCGCGTCGCGTAGAACGCGCGCAATTTTTAGATAACCGTCTCTTCCCCGATCGCTGCTGATTTGCCGCGATGCTTGGCGTGGTTGGCATCAGCCAAACCGCGACTTCGCCGGCGTCTGACGGCTGGCGCATCCGGCGGCGCCGCTATCCGTGGATGTGGCGGTTCATTGGCAGGCGCCTTGGTTGACGGCGATTCCAAGCAGTTCTGAGCAGTTGCAATCGCAAGCGAGTTGGTTTTCCTCGCACCCTAAGTCACAGTTCAGGTTTTCTTTTCCGCAAGCCCGCAAACACGCCCTGAGCCCGAGCTTGCAGTTGGTCGCACAGTCCTTGCCGAGGGCGACGCAGAATCCCACGCCCTTGGTTAGCCCGCAGCCGCAGTACTCTTTGGTCGGAGTCACCTGGCACGGACCAAGGTCGAAGCAGATGCCGCCCTTGCCGCAAGGGGATCCGACTGGTTTGTTCGCGCATGCGTTGGCGCCACAGCCAAATTTGAAACCGCCGCAAATTTTCACCTGCGCGCCCGCCTCCGACCCCAAAACCAAAACCAGCGCGGCGCTCACTATCGCGATGCCGATCGATTTGCGGTTCATGATTTGGCCCCCTTTTCGCTGCGTTGACTGTTACGGCACCGGCGCGACCCCGAGCAGGCCTGCCGTCTCGTCGAAGCCGAGCATCAGGTTCATGTTCTGCACCGCCTGACCGGAGCCGCCCTTGCCGAGGTTGTCGATCGCGGTGATCACGAGCAGCGTCTCGCTGCGGCGATCGAGGATGAACGCCAGCTCACAGAAATTCGTCGCGCGCACGTTGCGCAGCTCCGGCAATTCTCCCGGCTTCAGGATTCGCACGAACCGCGACTTGGCGAAGCTCGCCTCGAACGCGGCATGAACGTCGCTCTCGGTGGTGCCGCTGCGCGGGCGCATGAAGATCGAGCTCAGCAGTCCGCGCGTGATCGGGAGCAGATGCGGCACGAACAGCAGCGCGATATCGCGGCCGAGTGCCGCGCTGATTTCCTGTTCCATCTCCGGGACGTGCCTATGATTGCCAACCTTGTACGCGCGGAAATTTTCGTTGACCTCGGCAAACAGTTGCTCGACCGACGCGGCCCGCCCCGCCCCGCTGGTGCCCGACTTCGCATCGATGATAATCGACGATGGCTCGATCAAGTCGCGCCGAATGAGCGGCAGCAGCGCGAGCAAGGCCCCGGTCGGAAAGCAGCCCGGGGTTGCGACCAGCCTTGCCTCGCGGAGTTCGTGGCGATGGAACTCGCTAAGCCCGTAAACCGCCTCCTTGAGGAGTTGCGGCGCGGGATGCTCGACGCCGTAGGTCGCGCGAAACTGCGCGGCATCCTTGAGCCGGAAATCCGCCGACAGATCTACCACCTTGATACCGGCTTTGATCAGTTCGGCCGTGTGCGCGAGGCCAGCCGTCCCCGGCAGGCATGAGAGCACCACGTCGGCGCGGCCATTCACCAAGTCAGGGCGCAATTCCTCGAACGGCGGCAGATCGATGCCCGCCATGTGCCGGTAAACGTCGGCGACCTCGCGCCCGGCATAATGTTCCGACGTAAGCACGCTCAGTTCGACCAGCGGATGGCCGGCGAGAATCCGCACCGCCTCGATACCCAAGTATCCTGAGGCGCCGACCACGGCCACTTTGACCTTGTCGCGCATAGCCATTTCGGGAAGTTCAATGCTCCTGTATGGATTGCCGCTAACGCAACTCACCTATCATGATTGCGGACTGTGAAGCCAGTTACTTGGTGTCGAACTCGAATACCATCTCGGCCGGCGGGTGGCCCGGGTCGGCGGCGAGTCTGTCCAGGTACAGCCGCACCGGTGTGTCGGTGGGACGCTCCTCGCCCAGGCGCCTGAGCTCGTCAACCGCGGTCGGCGCCGCGCCCTGGCGAATCATCTTCAGTGCGCTGTCGAAGCGGCGGTAGAAGGCGGGATCGACGCTGTCGTTCTCGCGCGCGGCGACGTCCACGATCGGCACCAGCAGTTCTTTCCCTTTGACCTTCACCAAGCCGAGCTCACGCGCGACGTATCCGGGCCCGGCTTCGGTAAAGGTCTGCCGGCTGACCAGCAGATGCACCTTGAAATGGCGGGTCAGGCCTTCCAGCCGCGAGGCAAAGTTGACCGTATCGCCGATCACTGAATAGTCAAAGCGGTTTTCGCCGCCGAAGTTGCCAACCACGACGTCGCCGGTCGAGATGCCGATGCCGATGTCGAGGTCGGTGAATCGCGGGTCGTTTTTCTGCAGCGCATAAAGCTTGTCGAGCATCTGAAGCGCGCAATCGAGCGCCGCGCGCGACGGATTCTCGAGCTCGTTGGGCGCGCCCCAGAACGCCATGATCCCGTCGCCCATCAGTTTGTCCACCACCCCGCGCGACTCCATGATCAGGTCGGTCATCACGGTCATGTAGGTATTCAGCAACGCGACCAGCGCTTCGGGCTCGGTGCGTTCCGCGCGGCTGGTGAAGCTCACGATATCGGCGAACAGGATTGCCAGATGACGCCGCTCGCCGCCGAGTTTCAAACCTTCCGCCGAATCGAGCACGCTGGCCAGAACGTCGGGATGCAGATAGTGACCCATCGCGGCGCGTTCTTGACGCCGCTTGCTGCCCTCACCGATGTACCTGTAGCCCGCCAGGATCATGTAGATCAGGACCGCAGTCATCAGCGGGAAGACGACTCCAATCACCATCCCGTCGTTAATCAACCGATTCTGCACGTAGCTGTAGTATCCGACCGCGAGGATCACGCCCAAAGCCGCCGACGACAGCGCGGAGAGCCCCGCGACTCCGAGCGCCATCACAAGTCCCATCAGCAGCGCTGCGACAAATGCGATCTCCCGAGCTTCCGGCGGACGCTGAATGAAGTCGCCCTGGACGATATTGTCGATCGCGTTGGCATGGATCTCGACCCTGGGCATGTCCCCATTTACCGGCGTCACTCCGCGATCGCCGAGTCCATGTGCGGACGCGCCGACCAGGACGATCTTTCCGGCGAGCTTTTCCGGCGCTATCGCGTGATTGATGATGTCCGAGACCGAGTAGTACGGGAACGGATCCGCCCCGCGGCGGAAATTCACCAACATCCGGCCGCCTTCGTCCACCGGGATCCGCACTCCCGCGATCGACACCGCCGAAACGCCGTCCGGGTCGAGTCCGAGCATCATCGGCGCGCCGCCCGTGTATGCATCGGCGACCGCAAGGAACATCGGCATGCAGTAATGGCCGGCAAATCGGATCACGGTCATCTGGGTGCGGATTTCGCCGTCCGCATCGGCATCGATATCGAAGTATCCGATCGAATGGGCGGCGTCGCCCAGCGTCGCGAACGGCGGCTGATACGCGTCGGCATCGATCAGCGCGTGCGGCGTGCCCGGAGCCTGCCGTACGATTCCGTATTCGGCGGGCCCTGGTGGCCGAATCTTGGCAAGGAACCCGGCGGTCTTCGCGCCGCCCTGAACTTTCCGGAAATTGTGGCTTTGAAACGCGTAACCGAGAACGGTCTGGCGCTGCCTTTTCATCGCGGCGGCAAACGCATCGTCGTTGCTGGGGCCCAGGATTTCGCCGATCGTCTTCGGATTGATCCCGAGCGCGTCCAGCCGCTTTCTGATCTCGACACGCTCCACGTCGTTGTCGTCGGGTTCGCTGAAGATCGAGTCGAATCCAATCACCTTGACCTTGTAGTCGTTCAGCGCGTCGACCAGCCGCGCCTCGACCGCGCGCGGCCACGGCCATTGACCAATCTGCGTGATACTCTTGTCGTCGATCGCGGCGATCGCGACCACCCCCGAAGAAGGATGGGACGCGATCGCGTTGATCCGAAGATCGTACGCGATCAGATCCATGCGCTCGAAGGCGCGGTAAAACCGGTGCTCAAGCCCGAACAGCACCGCGAGCAACACGATCCCGAACAGGAACGTGCGCCACGAGAACTTCTGACCGATGTGTGCCGATTGTGGGCGCGCCATTGTGACCGTATCGAGCTTAGCGTGGCGCTGCGCGCGCCGCTAACCGCGATCTGGCTCGCGCGGGAAGCTCGCGGCAGCTACTCGACCCAGCCGAGCTGCTTGTACATGCTGATCTGGCCGTACTGATGTGCGCTGCCGTATCCGGCCTGCGCGCTCACGCCTATTTGCCACGGCCGGTAGTAGAAGCCCAGATCGGGTCCGCCCTGGCCCTGCGCGCTGGTCAGAAAGCCGCCGTTGTACAGCGCGCCGCCGGCGCCGCCCAGGAGCATATACTTCTCGGTCGAGAGCAGGATCGTCTGCAGATCGATTTCGGTGCTGGTCACACCGTTCTGAAAATCGTGAATTGAGCTGAACGATCCGTTGAGAGGATGCTTGCTATGCAAGCATAGCCAGCTCGAGAAATCGCCTTCGACTATGTTTGCGTGGCTGTCCGCGACGTCTTTGCCGCCCGAGACGTACAGATGCGTGCCCGGCATCAGGGTGAAATCCACGCCGCCCTGGAAACGGCCGAAGTTGAGGCGCGCATGACTACCCGAGCCGGGCGCCAGCGGACTGTCGAAACCGCCGCCAATCCACAGTTGATAACCGGTCGCGCGGCCGAAGGCCCCGATGTATGGCGTGATGCTCTGCTCGACCTGTCCTCCCTCCTGCACGACGGCATACTTGTCGCTGACGAATCCTCCACCGAAAGCGGTTGCCTGGAGTAGTCCCGGGGTCTGAAGCGAGAAAAATCCCGGGTAGGTGTCCTCAAACCATTGCGCATGTGCAGCCGGCGCGAGCGCACCAGTCACGAGGCCAAACACGAGCGCGACCGTGATACTTGTGCGGTAAATTCGATTCTTCATCACCACGTCCTCCTCCCCTATTTACCGCCGCCGGTCACCGCCGACACCGGCCCGCATACCGGGCACGCCGGCGGCGGTGCGCCGCTCGAACCCGGCATCGAGCCGCTGAATAGTCCGCCGGCTGCCGCACTGTCGAGCGAAACCGCGCCGGTCATCGCCAACGGACCGGGCGCGGTCGCCGGCTTGTCGCACGGCAAGGTCGCTTCGTAGCCCGCACCCACGTCCTCGCCCGTGTTCGGGCTCGCGATTGGCGCGAGGTTGACGGTCCCCTGGTACACGGAGACGTCGGTATATCGTTCGCATCCCTGGTAACCCGGCCGGATTACGTTTTCGGTGTACGCGGTGTCGAATTTCGTCCCGCGCACCGCCGCTACCGCGTTCGGAGTATGCACCTGGTAATTTGCCGCCGCGCCGCCGGTCGCGGAATTTACCAGCGATCTCAGCACGCCCGAGAACAGGCTGACGCGAGTCGAAGTCGCTCCGCCGCTCACGGTGAATTGATCGAGCGTGATGCTGCTGACGGGTCCGATCTCGAGCCTGCTCTGATCATTGAGCACGATGACGGCGTGTCCGCTGGCGCCGGTCAAAATCCGATCGCCCACGTTCACGCCGACTCCCGACGCTGCTCCGATGGTGGCGCCGGCGCGCTGAATCTGGACCTGCCCGGTCACGGTTGCGAAAGATCCGGCCGCGGTTTGCGCAAATGCGGGCCCGGATATTACCAGCGCCAGAGCGCCCAGGAGCAACCGAACAGCACCCAATGTGGCATCGTGAGGTATTCGTCGATCTCGACGCATCGATTAGCGCTCCTTAGCTGCTAGCGAACTCTTCTATTTGCATAGGTCGGGCTTTGTCAAACCGCGCCAAAAAAGTGCTTGCGTTCGCTGGGAAAAGCAAAAAGGGCGCGAGCATCCTCACGCCCTTTGCGATCCAATTTGAACTCTGCCACGCAGTCGGATTCGTACTAACGCTTGGAGTATTGCGGCCGTTTGCGCGCCTTGTGCCGCCCGTATTTCTTGCGCTCGACTTCGCGCGGATCGCGCGTCAACATCCCGCCCTTGCGCAGCGTAGGCCGCAGCGTTTCGGTCGCCCTCACCAGCGCGCGCGAGATTCCGTGCCGCACCGCGTCGGCCTGCGCCGCGATTCCGCCACCCTCGACGCTCACCAGCACGTCGTATTGGCCGGTGGTCTCGGTCGCCTCGAAGGGCTCGAGAATCCGCATCCGCGACGTCGGCCGCGGGAAGTAGTCCTCGAGCGTGCGCTGGTTAACTGTGACCGTGCCGGCGCCGGGAAAAAGCCTGACCCGCGCGACTGCGGTCTTGCGCCGGCCGGTGGTCCAGATGATGTTCTTCTTTTCTGCCATGTGCGATTGAGCCTTGTTAGACGGTGACGGTCCGCGGCTTCTGCGCCGCGTGTGGATGCTCCGGGCCGCGATAGACCTTGAGCTTGGTGAATAGCTGATGCCCGAGCCGGTTCTTCGGCAGCATGCCGCGCACCGCCATTTCGAGCAGCTTCTCCGGCTTCGATTCGAGCAGCTTGCCCGCCGCCGTCGTGCGGATTCCGCCCGGCCATCCGGTATGGCGATGGTACAGCTTGGTCTCCGGCTTCGAGCCCGTCAGGCGAACCTTGGCGGCGTTGATGATCACGACAAAGTCTCCGGTGTCCTGATTGGGAGTGAAGTCGGGACGGGTCTTGCCGCGCAGCAGGCTCGCCGCCCGCGACGCAACGCGGCCAAGCGCCCGCTCAGTCGCATCGAGCACGACCCAGTTACGATCGCGCAGCCCATTCTCGCGCGAGATGCTGCGGGTTTGTTCGGTCAGCTTCAATTTCTTACACCCAAAAACGTTAAGTTTGGCGGGGCCGATGGGATTTGAACCCACGACTTCCGACGTGACAGGCCGGCGTTCTAACCGGGCTGAACTACGACCCCGCCGCAACCATCCTTTGTTACATTTTCCAGCCCGCGTAGCAACCAACAGTGCCGCTGCGGCGTATCAAGCGCGGCTTCATGCTTGCCAACTAAACACGATCTCGACGCATTCTCCAGCCAAGGGAATATCGCTGACCGGAACGAAGTGATTGGTACATCGACTCAATCTTGCCTCGAACGACCTCGTGCAATATTTTTAACCTCGTATCCGGACGTAACCTGAAACCTCGTCGCACGATTCCGCGGCAACGTACTTAGACTTAAGTTTTCGGCATTTCTTATGTGGATCGTCCGCCTGGCGCTTCGCCGACCGCTCTCGGTGGCCGTGATGGCGCTGCTGATGCTGGTGCTCGGCGTGCTGAGCTTCGGCCTCATGAACGTGGACATCTTCCCGTCCATCGACCTGCCGGTCGTGATGGTGGTGTGGAACTATCCGGGCCTGTCCGCATTCGACGTCGAGCGCCGCATGGTCTTCATCAGCGAGCGCGCGTTCTCGACCACCGTCAACGGCATCGAGCACATCGAGTCCGAATCGATCAACGGGATCGGGATCCTCAAAGTCTATTTCCATCCCGGCACCGACATCGGCGGCGCGATCGCACAGATGAGCGCGCAGGCCGAGGGCATCCTGAACATCCTGCCGCGCGGTATCCAGCCGCCGCAGATCATTTCGTACAACGCCAGCAACGTTCCAGTCGCGCAGCTCAACGTTTACAGCGACGTTCTTTCGACCAACAAACTCTTCGACTACGGACTCAACTTCATTCGCATCCAGCTTTTCACGATCCCGGGCTTCTCTTCGCCCGCGCCGCTTGGCGGCGTCAGCCGCTCGGTGATGGTCAACCTCGATCCCTCCGCGCTCTACGCCAACGGGCTCTCCGCCTTCGACGTCGGCAACGCACTCGCTTCGACCAACGTCGTCATCCCGTCGGGCACCGCCAAGATGGGAAATTACGAATACGACATCGACTTGAACATGTCGGTGCCGAAAGTCTCCGACTTCAACAAGCTGCCGATCAAGTACCTGAATGGCGCGCCCGTCTTCCTGGGTGACGTTGCTCCCGTCACCGACTCGCATCAGCCCGAAACCAACGTCGTGCGCTTCAATGGGCAGCAGGCCACCTATCTGCTGGTCGTCAAACACGCCGACGCTTCGACGCTTGCGGTCGTCGATGCGGTCAAGAAGAAGCTCCCCGACATCCGCGCCACTGCGCCCAAGGGGTTGAACGTGATGCTCACGTTCGACCAGTCGCAATTCGTTCGCGCCGCGCTGCGAGACATCGTGCAGGAGGCTCTCACCGCCGCGCTGCTGGTTGCGATCATGGTGCTGCTGTTCCTGGGCTCGCCGCGCAGCATGTTGATCGTCATCACCTCGATTCCGCTGTCGATTCTGACCGCCATCGTCGGTCTCAAGCTGACCGGGCAGACGATCAACACGATGACGCTCGGCGGAATCGCGCTCGCGGTCGGGATGCTGGTGGACGATGCGACCGTCGAAGTCGAAAACATCCATCGCAACCAGGCGATGCACAAGCCGCTGCTGGTCGCGATTCTCGACGGCGCATCGCAGATCGCCACGCCGACCTTTGTCGGCACGCTCGCGATCTGCATCGTCTTTTTTCCGGTTGTGCTGCTGACCGGGGTTGCGAAATTCCTGTTCACCCCGCTCGCGCTGGCGGTCGTTTTCGCGATGCTCACGTCGTATCTGCTCTCGCGCACCCTGGTCCCCACGATGGCGCGTTATCTGCTGCCGGAAGAGCACGAGCAAAACCTCGGGATCGGCCGCTGGGCCCGCGTGGCGAGCGCTTTCGACGCCCGCTTCGAGCGGGTCCGGGAGTCATACCGCTTCGCACTCGCGAAGTTCATCGCGCGGCGAAATTTCTCGCTCTTCTGCGTCGCCCTCCTGATTCTGTCTTCGTTGGCGATGCTGTTCGTGG
Organism: Binatus sp. (SeqCode); assembly: GCA_041487675.1. Classification (GTDB taxonomy): domain Bacteria; phylum Desulfobacterota; class Binatia; order Binatales; family Binataceae; genus Binatus. The sequence goes on along the minus strand of JBGPNU010000008.1, from coordinate 10,990 downwards.
TCGGCGAGGATTTCTTCCCCCGCATCGACGCCGGCATGATGAGCTTGCACGTGCGGATGCCGACCGGAACCCGCGTCGAACACACCGAATTCATGGTGGACAATATCGAGCGCACGATTCGCACCGTGGTGCCTGCCGATGAGCTGCAAGGCATTAGCGACAACATCGGACTGCCGCTCTCGTACGTTTTGGCGTTTTATCACACCGACTCGATCGGGCCGCAGGATGCCGACCTGCTGATCCAGTTGAAGCCCGACCATCAACCGACCGCGATCTACGAGCAGAGGATTAGCGACCTGCTGAGGCGCCAGTACCCAAACGTCACCGCGTACTTCCAGGCCGCCGACATCGTGAGCCAGGTGCTCAACTTCGGCCTGCCCGCGGCTATCGACGCACAGATTAACGGCAACGATTTGCAAGCCGACTACGATATCGCGCTTCGCCTGAAGGATCGGATGAAGCTGATTCCCGGCGTCAGCGATCTCAGAATCGCCGAGCCGCAGGACTATCCCACCTTCAAGGTTGACGTCGATCGCGACAAGGCTCTGCAACTCGGCATCACGCAGCAGCAGGTCGCGTCGAGCATGCTGTCCACGCTCTCCGGCGCCTCGCTGTTGCAGCCAAATTTCTGGCTCGATCCGAAATCGGGCGTCAACTACAACGTCGTGTCGCAGGCGCCGCAGCATTTGATCGACTCGGTTGCCACGCTGTCGAACATACCGCTGAGCACGCCCGCTTCGGCCACTGGAAAGCAGGGCCAGCCTCAATTGCTCGGCAACCTCGGGACGATCAGCCACGCATGGAATCCCGCCGTCGTCGCGCATTACACCGTGCAGCGCGTGATCGACGTCGATGCGGGCGTGGCGGGCCGCGATCTCGGCAGCGTCACCTCCGCAGTCCAGCACGAGATCGACAATCTCGGCCCGCTGCCCGCCGGCACTCGCGTCGTCATCCGCGGACAGAGCCAGGCGATGCACGATTCGTTCGTCACCCTCGGCGAGGGATTGATTCTCGCGATCATCCTCGTTTACCTGCTGATGGTCGCGAACTTTCAATCGTGGCTGGAGCCCTTCATCATCATGATGGCCGTGCCTGGCGCGCTTGCCGGAGTGCTCTGGATGCTCGCGATTACCGGTACCACCATCAATGTCGAGTCGCTGATGGGCGCGATCATGGCGGTCGGAGTCGGCGTCGCCAACGGCAACCTGCTGGTCACCTTCGCCAACGAACTGCGCGAGGATGGCTACGGCCCGGTCGCCGCGGCGGTCGAAGCCGGACGCATCCGCTTCCGCCCGATAATCATGACCGCGATGGCGATGATTCTCGGGATGCTTCCGATGGCGCTCAGCCTCGGCTCGGGCTCCGAGCAGAATGCTCCGCTCGGCCGCGCCGTGATCGGCGGACTGTTTGCGGCGACGCTGATGACGCTGTTCGTCGTGCCGGCCGTGTATTCGATCTTCAGCCGCGATCTCATCGGCAAACATCAGCGCGACGCCGAGATCGAAGCAATCACGCTGCCCGGCGCGTAATATATGTCTCTGATGGAAGACGATCCGCGCAACTTCAAGGTGCTCGCTCCCGGCCGAGTTTTCTTCGCCGGATGGATCGTCGCTATCGTGCTCGCGCTGGTCGCGACTGCGGGCCTCGTGCTCGCGCGCGAGCTATGGATCGGCCGCCAGACGTCGGAACTGGAGCGCGAACAACAGGCCGGCGTGCACGTGTTGGTCACCAACGTCAGCCGCGCTCCGCCTACTCGTGATTTGAAACTGCCGGCCACGATTCGCGGCTTCGACGAGACCGACATATACGCAAAAGTCGCCGGCTACCTGAAGGAAATCAAGGTCGATAAGGGCGACCGCGTGCGCAAGGGCGAATTGATCGCTGTCCTTACGTCGCCCGAGCTCGATCAGCAGGTCGCCAACGCGCGCGCCAACTACAACCTCGCCGCCATCACCGACAAGCGCAACCAGACTCTGCTGCGCCAAAGCGTCATTGCGCCGCAGATGGCCGATGAATCCCGCGCCGCGATGCTGCAGGCTCGCGCCACGCTCAATCAGGACATCGCGAATCAGGCCTACGAGACGATCACGGCGCCGTTCGACGGTATCATCACCGCGCGCAACATCGATCCCGGCCATCTGGTGCCCGCGGCCACTTCCGCCTCGGCCGGCGGCGCTGGAGCGATCGTCACTATCGCTAGGTACAAGCCGCTGCGCGTGTTCACCTACGTGCCCCAGAACATCGCACCGTTCATTAAGAACGGCGATCCCGCGACGATTACCGCCGCCGGCTTCCCGGGTCAAAAATTCAGCGGCTCCATCACGCGCCATCCCGACGCGCTGTCCCCCGACACGCGCACGATGCTGGTCGAGGTCGATCTCGCCAACGAGAATCAAGCGCTGTATCCCGGAATGTATGCGACCGCGGAGTTCACAGTCGCGATGGGCGCCGGAGCCCCGATGGTCCCCGACGACGCACTCGTGTTCCGCGACGGCAAGGTTTACGTGCCGGTCGTTCGGATCAATCAGTTGCACCTGGCCGAGGTGACGCTCGGTTACGACAACGGACAACTGGTCGAGGTCTTAAGCGGTATCGACCCGAGCGACAAGATCGCAGTCAACGTCGGACAAGCAGCCCGCGACGGCGAGAACGTCCAGCCCGTGGATAGTACCAGGTAGCCCGCTTTTTCTGTCATCCCGAGCGAAGTCCGCGGAGTCGAGGGACCCCGGATCCTAGCCTCGCCCTGTCAGGGAGAGGCCGCGCCTCCGGCGCGGGTGAGGGTCCATTTTCCAAGACGCCCTTTTCCTCGAGAACTTCCAGCCCCGTGGACAATACCAACTAGCCCGCCCCTTCGATAAACTCCGAGGATGACTCAACCGCTCACGCTTCGCGTACATCTGCCACCCGCGCTCGCTCGCCAACTCGGCGCTCGGCGCAAGCAAACCGGCCAAAGCCTTTCCGCGATCATCGTGCAGGCGCTCGAGCGCCTGCTCGGCGACGAAGACAAAACTGTCTTTCAGACCTCGACCGTAAATGCGCTCATGGAAGGTGCGTCTGAGGGCGACATGACGATGGGCGAACTCAAGACCCACGGCGATTTCGGCCTCGGCACCTTTGACGGGCTCGACGGCGAGATGATCGAACTCGACGGCAAGGTCTTCCAGGTCCGCGCCGACGGCCACGCGCATCCGGTCGAGGATTCCGCACGCACGCCGTTTGCGACCGTGAGTTTCTTCAAGGCCGACGAAAGCGCGCGTCTCGCCAGACACTGCGATCAGGCGGAAATGCTCGCCGCGGTTGCACGGATGCTTCCGTCGGAGAACATCTTTCATGCGCTCCGAATCGAAGGACGCTTCGAATACGTCAAGACCCGCGCGGTCGCCAAACAGGAAAAATCAGTCGGACTCGAAGCGGCGGCGCGCGAGGAACCGGTCTTCGAATTTCACGACGTCGAGGGAACCATCGTCGGCTTCTTCACCCCCGATTATCTGCGCGGTGTCAATGTACCCGGCTATCATCTGCATTTCCTGACTGCCGATCGCTCCGCCGGCGGTCACATGCTCGATTGCCGCACTATCGACGTGACGATCAAGATTCATCACACACCCGAATTCGAACTCGGCACGCCCGGCACCGAGGAGTTTCTGAAAGCCGATCTTTCCCGCGACCGCACTGCGGCGATCCAGAAGATCGAACGCTAGCTTCTGCTCTCCCCGATCCTTCCATTGCCTCTCACGGCCTTCGTTCCCCCCTTGACTCCAGCTCTGATATTTCGATAGTTCTGGAAATATGAGACGCGAAGAAGTGATCGCCGCGCTCGGCGCGCTGGCCCAGGATTCCCGGCTCGATATCTTCCGGATGCTGGTGCAAAAGGGCCCCGACCCTCTCGCCGCCGGCGAAATCGCGCGCAAGCTCGACTTGCCCGCGCCCACCCTGTCGTTCCACCTGGGCCAACTCAAACACGCTGGACTGCTGAGCGCGCACCGGCACAGCCGTTCGATTTCCTACGCCGTGAACTACCGCACGATGAACGCGCTGCTCAAATATCTCACCGACAACTGCTGCCAGGGACAGCCCGAACTATGCGCCCCCGCTTCGTGCGCGCCCGTCAACGCAGCGCGGGAGTCGCCCCGCGCCACGCGCAAAAAGATTTCACGTACGAAAAGAATGGAGGTCTCACGATGAAACGCTTTCATGTCCATGTCGCCGTTGCGGATCTGAATGAAGCGGTCGGCTTTTACTCGACCCTGTTCGAGGCGCCGCCGAGCGTGCTCAAGACCGACTACGCGAAGTGGATGCTCGAAGATCCGCGCGTCAACTTTGCCATCTCGGTCCGCGGCGCCGCGCCGGGACTCGATCACCTGGGTATCCAGGTCGATTCCGCGAACGATCTTCAGCGGATCGCAGACTGCCTCGGCGCCGCCGGCCGCTCGGTCCTCAAGCAGAAAAACGCGGCCTGCTGCTATGCGCGCGGCGACAAGGGATGGACCGCCGATCCGAGCGGCATCTCGTGGGAGACATTTCTCACCTTTGGCGAGATCACCGAGTATGGCCATGACGCAGCGCCGCAAACCGCTGCGGCTCAGCAACTCGCAGAGCCCGCGGCCTGCTGCGCGCCGGCTTGTTGCGGCGGATCGAAGGCGTAGCCGCGTGCATCGCGATGGCCGAGCGAGTTTATAACCTCCTCTTCATCTGCACCGGCAACCGCGCCCGCAGCATCATCGCCGAAGCCATCTTGAATCATCGGGGCAGGGGAAAATTCCGCGCCTTCAGCGCCGGCAGTCATCCCAAGGGCGAAGTTCATCCGATCGTGCTGAAGTTGCTCGAAAACAACGCGATGCCTACCGCTGGACTGCGCAGCAAGAGCTGGGAGGAATTCGCGCAACCCGAAGCTCCTTCGATGGACTTCATCTTTACGGTCTGCGATCAGGCGGCAGGCGAAGTATGTCCGGTGTGGCCCGGCACGCCGATGACGGCGCATTGGGGGGTCGCCGATCCGGACGCCGCAACCGTCGAAGAAGTCGAAAGAATAATCTGGCGGGCGTATCGCGAACTCGAAACGAGGATACTTCTGTTCACCAGTCTGCGGCTCGAAGAACTCGACCGGATGAGTCTCAAGACGCGCCTCGACGAAATCGGCAAGACGCGATCGAGCAATTGACGACCGCGCCATCACCATCATCCAAAGCCGCGCCAATGCCGCCGTCGCCGGGAATCGAGCGGCGCGCGGTGTCCGAACTGATCGGAACCGCCTTTCTGCTCGCCGCCGTGGTTGGCTCGGGAATCATGGGCGAGCGACTCGCGGGCGGCAATGTTGCCATCGCATTGCTCGCCAACACGCTCGCCACCGGCGCCGCGCTGGTCGCGCTGATTCTGACCTTCGGACCCATTTCGGGCGCGCATCTGAATCCCGCGGTCACGCTGGCGGAAGCCTGGCAGGGCGGATTCCAATGGCGCGACGTTCCGATTTACCTGATCGCGCAAATTGCCGGCGCATTCGGCGGCGTCGCGGCCGCGGATCTGATGTTCGCGGCGCCGGTCTTCTTCGCCTCGCGCCATCAGCGTTCCGGCGCCGCACAGATGTTCAGCGAGTTTGTCGCAACCTTTGGATTGATCGCGGTGATTCGCGGATGCAGCCGGATGCGCCCCGCGCACGTCGCCTATGCCGTCGGCGCATACATCGCCGCGGCGTACTGGTTCACCGCCTCGACCTCATTTGCAAATCCCGCGGTCACGCTCGCACGTTCGGCCAGTGACACCTTTGCCGGCATCCGTCCGGCCGACGTTCCCGGTTTTATTGTCGCGCAATTAGCCGGCACCTTTGCGGCCGCGCTGCTCTTCCGATGGCTGCTGCGATCCGAGCCGAACGCCTGATCGATTCTACTGAATAGCAGAGTTACTATTACTATGAGCATGAATTATCTACGCCAACGTACGATTCTAGTACATAGTGCATAGATTATATACCAATAGTATGTTGATACCTATTGTTGACGCAAAACTACGAAATGACTAGTTAATACTCATCTGTGTGCGGTTGAGTTGGTCTAGGCGGGGTTAGGGTTGGCACAGATGAGGCAAATTTGTCACAACCTTGGAACACCCGCTTCAACGCGCTTTTTGTAATAGCAACAGCGCTGGCCTGCGTTACCTTCGCGGAACGCGCGGGATCGCCTTTGGCTGCGACCTCTCGGAGCGACGCTTGCGTCTCCGCGAGCGCGCCCGCCGACGTAAAAGACGCCCAGCCGCGTCATCGTAAGGCCTCCATCAAGGCGGACAAGTTCACTCGAAATGGTCAGTCCCGTTGGGCCGTCGCAGTCGGCCGGGCGTGGCTTATTGCACTGCCCGAGACGCCTGCGGATGAGGAACCATCATATATTCCGGGCCGCGTCCTGTTTTCTGATTGGACCGCGCGCGCCCCGCCTTCGGGTCTGACTTTCGAATCGCACTGAAGCTTTCTCGGGCTTGGACCGCGCGCTGTCGAAGGAGGAGCGCATCGTCGGGCCGGAAAGTCTTTCGCGATCGAGAGGGAACGGATCGAGAGAGAGTCGAGATCGGATGTGAGCCTGGAAGGCGGAGGAGGTGGAAGGAAGGGAGCGTGAGGGGCCGGTCAAGTTCGAACCGGCCAGCAAGCGGCGGCTCCGAATTAGTTTGCGAATGAGATTTGGTTTTATCAGGAGGATCGATATGGAACCGTCACAATCATTTAATTTACCCAAACTGCGGCTGTTCGCAGCGGTGCTGATATGGGCATTCGCCGTAATTGCGGCGCTCCCACGTCCGGCGAGCGCCGCCGTGACTGGCGCCATCTACACGACGAATGTCGATGCCAGCAAGGTCAACCAGAACCTGTATGAAAACAAGGACGATGTTTTTCTGAGTGGCGGGCCCAGACCGCCCGCTTGCAACCAGCCTGGCCTCGCCCCCGACGGCGACTACTATTTCCAGGTGACCGATCCGAGCGGCGCCACTCTGCTCAGTAGCGATGCGCTCAGCTGCCGGGTCGTAACCGTCACGGGCGGCGTCGTCACTGCCTATGTCGGTGGATGCGGTCACGCTACGGGGATACCTGCCAGCCTGTGTTCCGGACCTGGCCTCCTCAAGATTACCGTAGGTTTGTCGCCATACGATGACACTCCCAATATGGGCGGGGTGTACAAGCTGTGGATGACGCCGGTGGGCGATGTCGCGGCTGGATGCGATCCCACGGGGCTCGGTGCCGGCTGTTTCGTCGATGCCTCCAGTAAAACGGACAACTTCCGCGTCAAGAACGAGACGCCACCCGAACTTGAGAGCGAGCTCGACATCTTCAAGTTCTGCGATGCGAATGCCAACGGCGTCCTCGACCCGAATGAGCTGTTGCTTGGATTGAACGGCTGGAGCGTTGGCGCCACCGGCCTATCCTCATGCAGCGGAACGACCGGTTCCGACGGCCAGGGCCGTACGGTATGCTCGCCGCTTCTTCCCGGCAACTACAGTGTTGCAGAAGTCCTCCAGGCGGGTTTCACCCATACCGCTACGTGTCACGACGGCTTCTGCGGTATCTGCTCCGTCACGACCTCCACCTCGTGCAACCTCGATACTGATTGCCTGGTGGGTGAGACCTGCAGCCTCTTCGATGGGGTGAGCTCGTTCCCGATAACCTTGGGTGGCGGGCAAATTTCAGAGGTGGACTTCGGCAACATCAGCAAAGGCTCGATCAGCGGCAGCAAGCTCGACGACAAGACGAACGCGCCGATCCAGAACTTGAAGGTCGTCCTGACCGGCACTCAGCAGGTCGATGGCGCGAACGTCAGCCTGTGCACGTTAACGAAGTCCGATGGCACGTACTCGTTCCCCAACCTGTTGGCGGGCACCTATACGGCGACGGAGATGCCGCCCTCGGGCGTCATATCGTTCCCGCCGACCAGTTGCACAAAAACGCTGACGCTCGACGGTACTTGCGCGGTGTCCAGCGCTACTTGCGACGCCTTCCGCAATGCGTGCCTGGGCGCCGGCGGCGGATTGACGCTGGGGTTCTGGTCCAACAGGAACGGCCAGGCCCTCGAAACCGCGTCGGATTTTACCGCGCTAACTGCGCTCAATCTGGTCAAAGGCAACGGAACCGCGGCCGATTTCACTGGCACTTTGGCCCAGAACAAGACGGCCCTGAATAGCTTTCTGCTCGGCGCCAATGCCGTCAACATGGCCAACATGCTCTCTGCCCAGCTTGCGGCGATGGAGCTGAACGTGCTGCACAGCAAGGTGAGCGGCTCCGCACTCGTGTTCGCTGGTTCAAAACCTGCGGGGTGCACGATTACGGGCCTGTCCGCGGTCGGCTTCATCAGTATCAACGACTTGATGAGCGACGCGAATGCCGAGCTGGCGCCGCCCGGCAACGTCACCTTGTCTGGAAATCCCGAACGCGCGTGCCAGGAGTTCAAGAAGAATGCGCTGGACGCGGCAAACAACAATCTGAACTTCGAGGTGAAGTGTCCGAATGAGGACTTTGGACAATCTTGTCCGCAGCCGCTAACGGTAACGGCGTTGCGACCGCACAAGCGACGCCACCACCATCATCGATGACCAAAGAAGAACTCGCCCGGAGGTTCAGTAAGTCGAGCGAGAAGGACTGAATGACCAAGGGCCGCCGGTATCTACCGGCGGCCCTACTCTTTGCGGGCAAGCTAGTCGCGACGGACGTTCACTTGCTCACACTCACTGTGCTGCTGGTCCCCACCATTCCGCTCGAATTGTAGGCCGCCGCTGATATCGAGTGCGTCCCCTTCGAGGCTTTCTTCGTATTCCAGTTGAAGCTTCCCGAGCATGAAGCGGAAGAACACGACGACGAGCCGAGCATCGCGCCGTCGACGAATGCCTGCATTTGCGTGAGCGGGGCGTTGTCGCTGGCTGACACCTGGATCCGGACGACGTTTGACACGCTGCTGCCGTTGGTCGGCGAGATGACCGACACAGTTGGCGCTGTGGGCGCTGGTGTCGGAGACGGCGTAGCGGTGGGTGCCACAGTGGGAGTCGGAGTCGCCGTCGGCGCCGGAGTCGCAGTTGGAGTTGCTTTCGATGTTGGCGTTGGCGTCGGCGTCGCCACCGAATTGCTCACGGTCACGCCCACCACCGCCGACGATGCCTGATTGCCGGCCGCGTCGTAGGCGATCGCCTGCAGACTGTGACTGCCGTTGCTGGCCTTCGTCGTATCCCACGCGAACGAGAACGGGGTCGAAGTGTCGAAACCGAGCGAGGTACCGTCCACGTACAACTGGACCCGGGTGACGCCAACGTTGTCGGATGCGGCCACGTTGACCGTTGTCGTTGCCGATACGGTCGCGCCGGCCGAGGGAGAAGTTATCGACGCGGTCGGTGGCGTCGTGTCCGGCGGCGGCGGAGCCGCGCCTGTCGCCGCCAACACCGCCTTGTAAGCGTTCACCCGGCCCCAGCCGTAATATTGATCGTAGCCCGGCGCGCCGAGATCGTCAGCGCTCTGCTCGATGATCGAATTCACCTGAGCGTTCGACAGTCCTGGATTTGCCGAAATCACCAGACCTGCGACGCCTGAAACTACGGGTGCCGCGACTGAGGTGCCGCATGAGCCGCCATAGCCGCCGTTGTTCAAGGTCGTGTAGATGCCGCATCCGGGGGCTGAAACGCTTATCCAGTTGCCGAAGTCCGAACTCGATAAAAATAAATCGCTGCTCGAGGTAGCCGACACTCCAAGCACGTTGGTGTATGCGGCCGGATAATTTGGCGTCGACGAACTCGAGTTTCCAGCCGCCGCAACCAGCACCGCGCCCTTGTTCCAGGCGTAATTGACGGCGCTCGATTCGCCGCTGCATTCGCCGGTCCCGGAGAAGCTCATGTTAATGACGCTCGCACCGTGATCGGCGGCCCAGATTATTCCGTTGTCCACTGCCGAACAGGTGGTGGTCCCCGAACTATTGAAGATCTTCACCGGCAGGATGTTGTTCAGCCACGCGACGGCCGCCACGCCAATCGAGTTATTGGTCGAGGCCGCGGCGATACCCGCGACGCCGGTCCCATGATTCAATCCGTCGCTGGTGTCGGTGGAATCGATCAGGTTGATGCCGGGCAGCAGCTTAGGCGCCAGATCGGCGACCGGCGACACGCCGCTGTCCACGATCGCGATAACGACGTTGGCATTGCCGACCGTGATGCCCCAGGCCTGCGGAGCTTGGATCATCGGCAGATGCCACTCGCCCGGATACCAGTAGTCGTCGGGGGTCATTTGCAGCCGGCGGGCAAAATTCTTGCTGACCGACTTGAATTGAGGTTCCCTGGCGAGTGCGCGGCGAACGGCGTCTAGCTGTCCGGCCGGCACGCTGATGACGTAAGTATGGACTGCGGGGATAATCTCGATAATTTCCGCGCCGTGTTTGGCGAACATTCGCGCAGCTTGTTCGTCGGACACGCCGCCACGGGCCTGCACGACGAGTTGGTCCGCGGCCCACTCGTCGCCCTCATCCTTGGGCTGCGCTGTTCCCGGAGCAGCGGAATGATGCACCCATCTCGGACCGGCGGCAAAACTCTGTGCGCGCGGCGCGATACAAGCGATCGCGACAATTATCCCGAGCAAAGTACAGGGAAGGACACGGCGATCAGTTCGCATCAGGATCCCCTCCGCCCCAGCCCTGGAGCCAATTCGGCACACGCTTGCCGGATTGAGTCATCCGACGTTGCAACTTGTCGCATAAATTTACTACAAATTGTTTATACGCAAGACGCGTGCCCGCGCGGGCGGAGAAAGCGGCACGTGCCGACCCAAAAGTCGCGAAGACGCTAATCGCGCGCCGACAAAGCGTTTTCGATTGGCCGAGCGCTACCAGCCTCGACGTATCGTGCCCTCTGGCCACCTGCGATGTGCCGTCCGATGTTGCGGGTCAGCAACATCGGCTCGCGCATGCGGGAAGGTGCGCTGCCCTACAAAATGCGCGATAGCCTACAAAATGACTGATATTACTACAGTGCTACAATGCGTGAT
>JBGPNU010000007.1:0-21543 GCA_041487675.1 Binatus sp. (SeqCode) | reverse complement strand
GCGCTGACGTCGAGCGCATTGTACTGGCGAATCTGATGGCCGTCGGGACCGAGCAGGAACGCCGACACCGAATGCATGATCGATCCGTCGCCCTCGCGCATGCGCCGGAGCTTGAACAGCGCGAGTACCTGGTCGATTTGCGCGGGCTTGCCGGTCAGGAACAGCCAACCGCCAGCATCGGCGCCTTGCGATTTCGCGTAGCTCGCGAGCCCGGCGGGGCTATCGTGCTCGGGATCGAGCGTGATCGAAACGATCGTGACGTTGGCTCCCAGAGCAGGGCCGAGTTCGTGCGCGATCGAGACCATCTTTGCGGTCAGGACCGGGCAGGTCGAGGCGCACGAGGTGTAAATGAAATCTATCAGCACTGGCTTGCCCTTTAACGATGCGAGCGAGATTGCGTTCCCGTGCTGATCGACGAGACTCACATCGGGCAGGCAATTATTCCCGTTCGAGGCCGGATAGTCGCCTGCTGCTTCGCGATTGCCGCATCCCGAGAGAGCAAGCACCAGCGCCAAAGCGACGACTGCGAAGACTCGGCCCATTTGGTCAGAAGAGCGCGTGACCTGCGGCCAAGTCCGCGGTCCTGATTCTCACCACGCCCGACGCGTCTTCATGCGGCAGGCTGGCCGGCACGCAGGACGCTTTACCTTCGGCCATGCGATCGATGCGGTAGTGATTGCCGCATACCCGGCATATCAGTTCGCCGGCGATCACCTGGTAGCCGCGATGGAACGTGAAGCACTGCCGGCACGCGTCGAACACCGAGCGCATTTTGCCGTCCACCCCGCGCGCCAGCACGAAACGAAGTCTTCTACCCGCATCGTCCTTGTAGCAAAACAGTTGCGCGCTTCCCGGACCCATCGCGGACACATTTACATCGATCGCGTCGTGGCCGGTCACCATTCGGCAGTTCGAGACGGAGGTGAAGATCAAAAATCCCACGCCCGCCGCGAGCACGACTCCGCCTAATATTTTAAACCTGGTCGAGCGCATCAGAAGTCTCACGCGTCAATGCTGTCGCAGCCGGAAGTAGGCGTCAAGTCGCGACCGCGTCGATGAGCATTACGTCCTTGATTCGCTCGGACAGTTCCATCACGCGGAGCCCGTCGTCGGCGCTGACCGCGGGCTTGGAGCGGCGACGCACCGCGTGGACGAACGCGTTTACTTCGTCGGCGAGCGGATCGCCCTCGCCGAGCTCTATCTGCTCCGCCGAAATAGTCGGGAAGTTCGCGCCTCGCGCCGGCGGAGTCCTGCGATAGAGCTGGATGCTGCGGGCTTCGTAATCGACCGAGATGTATGCGTCGGGCTGGAAGAAGCGAATCTTGCGCTCGCGTCGCGCGGAGACGCGGCTCGTCACCAGGTTGGCGATAAGCCCGCTCCGGAAGCGGATGCGCGCGTTTGCGAGATCGATTCGATCGGTCAGAATCGCGACCCCGATTGCCTCCAGCGATGCGACTTCCGACGGCGCGACCGACATGATCACGTCGAGGTCATGCACCATCAGATCGAGAACCACGTCCACGTCGGTGCCGCGCTCGGTGAACGGCGCGAGCCGATGGCATTCCACGAAGCGCGGATTTTTCACGATCGAATGCAGATGAACGACGGCCGGATTGAATCGTTCGAGATGGCCGATCTGAAGGATACGGCCGCTCGCCGACGCCAACTCGGCAAGTTCGCGCGCCTGCGCCAACGTCTCGGCCATCGGCTTTTCGAGCAGCACGTCGATTCCCGATTTCAGCATCGCGGATGCGATCTCATGATGTGTCACGCCGGGCGACGCAACTGTCACCAGATCGATCTGGCCCGCGAGCAATCGATAGTCGGTGTGCGGCGCCGCACCGAGCTCGGACGCGACACTCGCCGCGCGGCCGGCATCGAGGTCCACGATGTGTGCGAGCTTGATGCCTGCGATCGCGGCGTACTTGCGCGCGTGAAGAGTGCCCAGGCGGCCTGCTCCGATTACGGCGGCGCGCAGTTCACGCATGGCCGTACAACGTCAGGTTTTTCGAGCGTGCGAGGTCGAGCGTGCGATCGTGTTCGAGGATGAGCGCGATGCCGGCTTCGACGCCCAGCATCGCCGCGCCGATCTCGGCGAGCAACTCTACGGTGGCAGGCCCGATCGCGGGCCGATCGAAGCGCAGGTCCTGACCGGGCTTGGCCGCCTTTGCGACCACCAGTCCCGCGCCGGCGATCGATGCGGCGCGACGCAGCGCTGCGTCGGTGCCATCCAGGGCTTCCACCGCCGCGACCATTCCATCGCGGACCGCCACGGTTTGCCCGATATCGAATTGCCCCAACTGGCGTGCGACCGCGAAGGCCAGATCCAGATCGCGCAACTGGGCCGGAGTCGGCTCCGGACCGGCGGCGAGACCGGTGCGCGCGAGCCAGTGCTCGATTATCGGAACCGGATCGATCATTTTGATTCCATCGGCCTCGACTTCGCGCGCTATTCCGCGCAGCACGGCGTCGTCGCTGAAGCGCCCGATGTTCGCGAGCATCGCAAGCGCGCGCGCGTCGGGCGCGAACGAATCCTTCAGGCGGGCGCGCGAGATGCCGCCGGCCATCGCGGCTTCCGAGACGCCGGCATTTTTGAAGACGTCGATAATTTTCTGCAGCTCCCCGACTTTGATCCAGGTGACTTCGTCGGCGACCGAGTCGAGCGCGCGATCGCTTTCGTTCAGATGTGCGACCGCGATGATCTTGAGTCCGCTCCTCCGCGCGGCGCGCGCCACTTCGAGCGGGAAGACGCCGTTGCCCGCGATGAGCCCGAGCTTATTCACGCTCGCGGCCGACGACTCCGCGCTTGGAGTTGTTGATGAAATCGACCAGCCGGCGCACCTCGGCGAGGTCGCCGTATTCCTCGAGAGTTTTCGCGATCGCTTCCTCGCGGAGCAGCTTCGAGAAAAACAGTGTGCGGGTCGCGGCCTTGATCGCCAGGATCTTTTCGGCGCCAAAGCCGCGCCGCTGGAGTCCGATCTCATTGATACCGGCCAGGCGTGCGCGATCGCCGGCGACCATCGAGTAGGGCGGCACATCCTGCGCGACCTTGGCGCCGGCCGCGACCAGCGCGTGCGCACCGATCCGGCAGAACTGATGCACCCCGCTCATGCCCTCGAGATTTACAAATTCCTCGAGCACGCAGTGTCCGCCGAGCTGGGTGGAGTTGACCAGAATGCAATTGTCGCCGATGACGCAATCGTGCGCGATGTGGACGTACGGCATCACCAGCACATGATTGCCGATGAGCGTGCGCATCCCGCCAACCTCGGTGCCGCGATGAATCGAAGTGAACTCGCGGATGGTGTTGTCGTCGCCAATCTCGAGGGTTGCGGGCTCGCCGTGAAATTTCAAATCCGGCGTTGCGGCGCCGACCGCGGCGAACGGGAAAATTCGATTGCGCTGACCGATCGTGGTGAGACATTCGATCACGACGCTCGGGCCGATTACGGTGCCGGCGCCAATTTTGACGTCCGGCCCGATCACGGCGCCCGGACCGACTTCGACGCTCGTGTCGAGTTCGGCGCGCTTGTCGATGATTGCGGAGGGATGGATTCGGCCCGCTATTGTTCTTGCTCCTGGACTTCCATCGCGGACAGTTCCGCCTCCGCGGCCAACTCGTCGCCGACTCGCGCCACGGCCTGCATCCGCCACAGCGGACGATGAAATTTGAGAATCTTCACTTCCATCCGGAGCTGATCGCCGGGGATAACGCGGCGCCGAAAGCGCACTTTGTCCAGCCCCGTCAGCATGAACAGACAACTCGCGCCGGCGCCCGCTTCGCTCAGCGCCAGAAGCGCGCCCGACTGCGCCAGCGCCTCGACGATCAGCACTCCCGGCATCACCGGATGCCCGGGGAAATGGCCGGCGAAAAACGGTTCGTTGAAGGTGACGTTCTTGATCGTCACGACCCGGCCCTTGCCGAGTTCGAGGATCCGATCGACCAGCAGAAATGGATAGCGATGGGGCAGCAGGCCCAGCACTCGTCCAAGCTCGGCGACCTTTGCGTCGTCAGGCACGGCGGTTCACTTCGGGGAGATCAAATGCGATCACGCCTTGCAGAAGTCGGTTTACTTCGAAATAGTCGAGCGCTTGGCGGCCGTCGAGCCGAAGTCTGACGGCTCGGGAGCGCCCGCCCGTTGAGAGCTGGCGCTGGCGCGCGATACTCCGCCGCCGCCGCCTTCGCCGACCGTGCCGATCTGCACGTGCATCGCGTTGTAATTGCGGATCACCTGGTCGGTGATATCGATGCCGGGAGCGCCCCACAGGATCGATCCCTTTTCCATCACCATCGTGTAGCCGTCGCGCTCGCCGAGCGATCGAATGACCTGCGCGAGATCGTGCACGATCTTGGCGGTCATCTCGTTGTCCTTGGCTTGCAGTTCGTCCTTGGAATCCTTGTAGTCACGCTCGAAGTTTTTGAGCTTGGCGACGTACTGATCCTGCTTGCTCTGGCGCTCGTCCTGGTTCATCAGCATGCCCTTTTTCTCGATCTCATCCTTAAGGGCCTGGACCTCGTTTTGCTGCCGCTGCAGGCGCGATTCCAGCGACGTGACCCGGCCCTGGAATTCCCCCTTGGCCTTCTTGCCCGCGTCGCACTCATTGAGCGCCCGCTGCACATCAACGTACGCGAGCTTCAATTCGGCGCGCGCGGGAATTGCAGCGGAGGTCACCATAAGCATCGCGCCCACCAACGCACCGATGAACAATCGTTGCCTCATACAGCCCGGACAGCCTCCCTGTTGATTACGGATTCCGAGAAAAGTCTCCGCGGCGGCGACATTACGTCAAACCGCGTGCAGGTGAAATATACACGTTATTCCTTCGGGTAACATCAAATGCAGGGGCCGGCCCACCTGCACCCATCGCAGGAGCCGGCTCCGATGTCGCCGGCAAACTCATCGCTAAAGTGGCGATCCGGCGCCAATCTCGAAAACGACATTCTGATCCGCCGGCCGCGGATTCAGCGGGAAGGCGATGTCCACCGCGAGCGGGCCGAACGGCGACTTCCAGCGCACACCGAATCCCCACGCAGCCTGCAATTTTGTGATGTCCAGCGAATCCTTGAGCCGGAACGATTGCCCGGCGTCGGTGAATATCACGCCGCGGATGCCAAGTCCCGAAAGAATCGGGAAAGTGATTTCGTTGCTGAACAGCAGTTCTTTGCTGCCACCGACGTCCTGAACGCTGATCGGCGCGCCGCCCCGATTGAAAATCGTGACCTGCGGTCCGAGCGAATACAACTGGTAACCGCGCACGTCGCCGGGCCCGCCGACGCCCCCCGGGAAGAATCGCTCGTACAGTGGCAACTCGCCGCCGGTGCCGCTTTTCAGGTTGGTCCCGATGCCGAACGTGATGCCCTGGGAAAGGACGAAGGTTCCGAACGTCTGGCTCTTCAGGAATGGAAAGAAATAGCGGAAGTGTGCGACCCCCTTGATAAAGCTGTTGCCGCCGCCGATTCCGCCGAGCTGCATGCTGAGACTCTGGACGGTGCCGGTGCGCGGATCGATTGGATTATCCACCGTGAAGCGGCGAATCGTGGGCGTTACCTCAGAGGTCTGCGTGTAGCCGCGATAGCGCGCAATTTGGAAAGTCGTGAACGGGTTCAGTCCGGTGATTCCGACGCTCTGGAACGAGTAGCCCAGTCCCGCGCTTACATCTTTCAGCGAAAAAGGTCCGAGCTTCTTGAAGCTCAGTTCGGTCAGCGGATAGGTCGTCGTCAGCGTAAAGCCCGCCGACGACTGGTTGAAGCTCAGCAGGTAGGTCTTGTTGTCGAACAACTGCATACCCACGCCGAGCGGAATATCCAGGAACCACGGTTCGGTGTAACTGATGCTGTAGTTCTGGAATAGGAAGCCGACCTGCGCATTCAGGATGATCGATTCGCCGCCGCCGAACAGGTTGGTATTGCCCAGCGTGAAGTTGCCGAACAGCGATTGGTAGCTGTCGAAACCGCCCGCCACCTGGAACGAGGCGGTGTTGGCCTCGGTCACGTTGACGTCGAGGTTGATTTTGTCCGGCTGGGCCGCGGGCGCGGTGGTGATTCGGGTATCGCTGAAGAAACCGAGGCGGTCGAGCCGAATCTTGGAGTCGCGAATCTCCTCGGCGCTGTAGGGCTCCTGCTCCTGGACCTGGATCTCGCGCCGGATCACCTTGTCGGAGGTCTTGGTATTGCCGCCGATATTGATCCGATCGACGAGAACTTCATGACCCGGGTTGATCACGAATGACACGTTGACCCTCTTGGTCGCACTAATGAGCTGGGTGCGCGGATCGACGTTGACGTACGCGTAGCCGCGGTTCGAGTAGAAGTCCGAAAGCGCGAGCACCTGGTGCTGCAGCGTCGAGCCGCGAAATAGTTCGCCGCTCTTCATCGTGAGTTGTTTGCGCAGTTCGCGGCGCGGGAACTTGAGGTTGCCGTCGATACTGATTCTGCCGACCCGGTACGGGAGGCCTTCGTCCACTACCACCGTTAGGGTGATCTTGTCGCCGCTGCGCGCGATCCGCGGCTGCGCGACCTGCACGTTCAGGTAGCCGTTGTCGTAGTAAAATGCGGTCAGCCGATCGACGTCTTCCTGCAGCTTCTTCCGATCGAGCGCGCCCCATCCGGTGAGCCAGCTGAGCAGACTGCTGTGAGTCTTGGTTTCCATGACCGAGCTCAGCACGCTCGATGAAAACACCTTGTTGCCCTCGAAGTTGATCTTGGTGATCTGGACCGTGCCGCCTTCGACCACATCGAACTCGGCGAACGCGGTGTTGTCCGGCTGCGGGATCGCCTTGAAGGTCACCTTGGCGTCGGTATAGCCCTTGTCCGAGTAAATCTGGGTGACGTTATTGATGGTCTCCTTGATCGCGATCGGATCGAGGATCGCTCCGGGATGAATCTTGACCGCCGCGACGATCTTGTCGTCGTTGGACCGGATCGCCTTCATCCCGTAGAACTTGACGTCGGTTATCTGCGGGCGCTCGCTGACCTTGTACACCAGCACGCCCGCGCCGCCCCGGCGTTCGACCGCGGCCGTCACCGAGTCGAAGAAGCCCATCTTGTAAATTGCCTTGATGTCCGCGTCCACGGCGGCATCGTCGAGCGGCTGGCCGGTTTGCTGACTGATGTGGATCCGGATCGCGTCGTCTTCGACGCGTTGATTACCGGAGATCTGGATTTTCGAAATTATCGGCGCCGGACCCTGCGCGAGCGCGCCCGCCGGGGTAAATACCGCCGCCAGCGTGATCGTCAGCAGCGCGCGGGACCAGGACGATAGTCCCCGATATAGCGGCGCGCGCCGCGTGCGCGCCTTGAATTTTTCCGAGGTCACTCAAACACACCAAAAACGGCGACCAAACTAGCCAATCGGTCTTCTCAAGTAAACCAACCATGCGCATGCCCGCGAGTTGGCGGATGCGCTCAGCCGCTTTTCCTGGTGATCGCTCAAGACCCGTCAGGCTCTCGGTTCGGCGAGCAATTTTCCTTCATGTAGCCGCAGCGCGCGGCCGACGCTGCGCGTCAGCCGCTCGTTATGAGTTGCGATCACCAGCGTGATCCCCAGTTCTCGATTCAGTTGATGGAACAGTTCGTGAACTTCCTCGGCCGTGTGCGGATCCAGGTTGCCGGTCGGCTCGTCCGCGAGCAGCAGCTTGGGCCGCAGCACTACCGCGCGCGCGACCGCGACGCGTTGCTGCTCGCCGCCCGACAGCTCCGCAGGCCGCCGGCCGAGCTTGTCGCCGAGTCCCACCAGAGACAGCATCTCGGCCGCGAGCTTGCTCGCGGTTTCATCGGGCATCCGGCTGATCAACGCGGGCATCATCACGTTTTCCAGCGCCGTGAAGTCGGCCAGCAGGTAATGGAACTGGAACACGAAGCCCAACTTCAGATTGCGGAATTCGGCGAGCGCTTTCTGATCGAGCGCGAACAAATCCTCGCCCTCGAAATAAACCTTGCCCGCGGTCGGCTCCTCCAGGCTGCCGATGATGTGCAACAGGGTGGACTTGCCGGTCCCCGATTCCCCGACGATCGCGATCTCCTCGCCCGCCTGCACCGTAAGGTCGAGCCCGCGCAGCACCCGGATCTCGCGATCCCCATCGTAAAAAGTCTTGTCGAGTCCACGCACCTCGATTAGACGGCCGCCCGCGAGCTTCGGTTTCACCGCGGCCGCGGCGCGCGGCTCACTCATAGCGGATTACCTCGACCGGCGAGAGCCTCGCCGCTTGCAATGCCGGGTAAATCGACGCCAGCAGGCACAGCACGATCGTTGCCGCCGCCACCGCGATGAAATTGAGCGGATAGAGCCGCACCGGCACCGCGCTCACCATGAACATGTCGGCCGGCAGATGAATCAAATGGTACTTGCCGATTGCGAACGAAGTCAGAAAGCCCGCGCCGACGCCGACTATCGTGCCGATGACCCCGAGCGCCGCGCCTTCGCACAGAAAGATCGACGCCACCGATCCCGCCCGCGCGCCCATCGCGCGCACAATCGCGATTTCCTTGCGCCGCTCCATCACCACCATCACCAGCGTCGCGATAATGTTGAACGCGGCGACCAGCACTATTAGCAGCAGCACCATGAAATAGGTGAACTTCTCGAGTTGGAGCGCCGAGAACAGTGGCGCGTTCGCGGTGGTCCAATCCGAGACCTCGAAATCCGGCCCCGCAAGAGCCGCGATCTGACTCCGCACCGCGGGCGCGTCGAACATGTTGGCGAGCCGGATTTCGAGCCCGCTTTCGAGCTGCGCATCGTCGGCCAGCAGCGCGCGTCCATCCTTGAGCGCGGTGAACATCAGCGTCGAGTCGAACTCGTACATGCCGGAGTGAAAGAATCCCGCGACCACGAAGCGCTTGAGGCGCGGCGGTCCGATTCCCGCGCCCAGGCTCGCCGGCGAAATCAAAATGACCGGATCGCCCGGCTTCACGCCGAGATCGAATGCCAGCGACTTGCCGATTATCACGCCGGGCAGCTCGACTTGCCGCTTCACGCCCTTGTCCACAAGAGTCACCGGATGCATCGTTTCGAGTCCGTCGAGGCTTCCGGACTCGAGCGTGTCTTTTAATTCCTTCAGCACCGGATTGTCGCGCGCGACCACGCCGCGCAAAATTCCGCCCGAGACCAGGCCCGGTGCTCCGGAGTCCGCACTCGATACCGCCATCACCTGCGAGGTGACGAACGGCGCCGACGCGGTCACGGCCGCAAGCGCCGAGATTTTCTTCTCCAGGCCGGCCGGATTCCAGACTCCGCCGTCGCTCCGTTCGATCGTAATCTGCGGAGTGAACGCGAGCAGCCGGCCGCGCAAGTCTTCCTGGAATCCGCTCATCACCGATAGCGCAACCGTGAGCGTAAAGGTCCCAAGCGTGACACCGGCGAGTGAGATTATTGCGATCAACGAGACAAATCTTTCACGCCGGCGGGCCCGCAAATAACGCAGCCCGATCAGGAATTCGAAGCGCAACCCGTCACCCAGGCCTACCGCCGAAAGCGGCCCTGCGCAGGTGCGCGGATGTACGCAAAATCGTTTTGGCTCCCGGGATTCATTGAATCAAGTCGGACCGAACTTCGTCATAGTCGCCGAGCGTCAGTGCATTTGCAATGTTTGCGGGTTGCGCTCGCTCGGGAACGTGAATTAAGCTCACGGCGTTTGACCCGAAATGCGGAGGTTGCTCGGATGAATCGTCTATTGGTTGGGGCGCTGACCGCCGCACTGTTGGTCGCCTCCTTTGCGTTCCAGGCGGCCGCGGTGGGTCCCGCGGGGCTGCCTCCCCAAAATCAGATTACGATGAATTTTCAGAACGTGGATATTCCCGTTCTGGCCAAGTTCATCAGCGAGATCACCGGCCGCAACTTCATCATCGACGAAAGCGTGCGCGGCAAGGTTACGATCATCTCGCCGAGCAAGGTAACCCCCGAACAGGCGTATTCCATCTTCCAGTCGGTCCTCCAGGTTAAGGGCTTCACCACCGTACAGGCCGGCAAGGTCATCAAGATTGTCCCCGCGCGCAACGTCCGCTCATCGGCCGCGCTGACCGAATCCCAGCAACCCGCCGAGACCAAGGGCGACGAGTATGTCACCCGGATGGTGCGGCTTAGAAATATCGATGCCGCCTCGGTGGTCGGCGTTATCCAGCCGATGGTCTCGCATGACGGCCTGGTCGCCGCATTTCCCAGCGACAACACGGTCATCGTGACCGACGACGCGTACAACGTCGAGCGCTTGCTGCAGATAATCGGCAGCCTCGACGTGCGCGGCGAACAGCAAACCATCACCGTCATTCCGCTCAAGCTCGCGTTCGCCGGCGAGTTGGCGCCGGAGATCGATCAGTTGATGGGTGCGCGGATGCAATCAGTGGGGGCCAACCCCCAGATGGCCGGACGCCCCCAACTCGGTATCGGGGGGGCTTCGTCCACCGGCTCGGGAACCGGCTACAAGGTCATCCCCGACGAACGCACCAATTCGCTGATCGTGCTGGCGCCGCCGCTCCAGATGCGCGAGATCCAGGAGATCGTCGCGAAGCTTGATGTCTCTCCTCAGAATGCGACATCGCGAATTCACGTTTACCGCCTCAAGAACGCGCAGGCGCTCGAGATGGTGGGGGTGCTCAACAACCTGCTCAACGGCGGCAGCGGTCCGACTACGCTATCGCCGACCACCGGCAAGGGATCGCTCGGCCGCTCGAGCTTCAACAGCGCGGCCAACGGCGGCGGGTTCGGCTCCGGCTTCGGCGGCATGGGCGGGGGCGGCGGCGGTTACGGCGGCGGTGGCATCGCGAGCAGCGCCAGCTTCGGCTCCAGTGGCGGCGGCGGTTTCGGTGGCGGAGGATTCGGCGGCGGCGGCGGTGGAGGATTTGGCGGCGGAGGCGGTGGGATGCGTGGGCGCGGCTCCTCGGGCGCCAACACCGGACCGGCGTCGGCGAGTTCCGGCGGCAAGAGCATCGATTTTTCTTATCCCGTAAATGTAACCGCCGATCCCGCGACCAACGCGATGGTTATCAGCGCGTCGCCGCAGGACTGGCAGACCCTCAAGCAAATTATCGACGACCTCGACACTCCGCGCGTGCAGATCTTCGTGCAGGCCATCATCGTCGAGGTATCCGCCGAGCGCCAGCGCGAGTTGGGCGTCAATTTCAACGCCGCCACGCAGATCAGCGGCAGCATACTCGGCGTCGGCTCGCTTGACTTCGGACAGCTTCAGAGTGCGCTTGGCAACCCGCTCGGATTGACCGGCCTTGGTGTCGGCCTCGCCTCGAAAGCCAAGTGTATGATCGCGGGCGCGGCTACGACTGCGGGCGCTGCCACTAGCGTGGAAATCCCCTGCGATGCCGCGCTTATCACCGCGCTCGAAACCGACACTCACGCCAACGTGCTCTCCGCGCCGACGTTGCTCACCGCCGACAACGAAGAAGCGATGATCGTCGTCGGGCAGAACCTCCCGTTCGTCGGCTCGGCGTCGGCCAACGCCGGACTCCCCGGGGAAATCTTCAACTCGGTCGAGCGCCAGAACGTTGGTATCACGCTCGATATCGTGCCGCAGGTCTCCGAGGGCGACTACGTCAAACTCGACCTCTATGAGGAGGTTTCCAACGTCGTCAACGGCACCCAGAACAACGCGAGTAACCCGCTCGGCCCGACCACGACCATTCGCTCCGCCTCGACGACGGTGTCGATCCAGAACCATCGCACCGCGGTGATCGGCGGCTTGCTCGCGACCCAGGATCAGACCACCAACCAGGGCGTTCCATTCATCTCGAGCATCCCGGTGATCGGGAACCTGTTCAGCAACAAGAACCACGACAAGCAGAAGGACAACCTGATCGTGTTCCTGACTCCTCATATAATTCGCAACAAGACCGAACTGCGCGCGCTCGCACTCGATGAACGCCAGAAGTTCATTACCTCGCTCGGCCGTAAGGAAGTTCACGATATGCCGGCTTCGCAGATTCGCGAGGTGTACAAGCCGAGCTTCTCGATTCCTGTTTCTCCGGACGCCGACCTGAACGCTCCTTACGGCGCGCTCCCGGTCGCCCCCGGCCCTGAGAATTACGCACCGGCCGAAGTGGCGCCGAGCAGCGGTGCAAACGTCGATACTCCGTTCAACACCACCGAGATCGGGCCAACCTCGATGAACAAGACCGGCGGCGCGACGAGCGCTCCGCTTGATCCGGGCGCGGGCGCGGTTTCGACCGGCGGACCTGCCGTCGCGGGCCGATACTCGGCGTCCTCGAGCGCGCTCGGCGCATCCAAGGGAGTCACCCCGGCGCTCGCTCCGTAAGTTCAAAGCGTCGAGTGAAGCGGCGGTGCGCTCGCGCTTTGCCTTGCGCGCCGTTGCTCGGTTTGAACATTCTCAATTTCTTATGCCCCGACAGATAGGCGCTGTTCAGGCCCGAATCGAATACACCGGCGTTTCCGCCGTGACGGCCGCGTTGCGTGCGATGCCGCTGGAGCGGGCGGTGCGCGCAGGCGCGCGGCTCGGTGGATGGGCGATGAATTTCGATCGGCCCAATCGGCCCATCGCGCTCAAGAACCTGGAAATCGCTTTTCCCGAGATGACCGCGCCGGCCCGGCTCGCAATCCTGCGCAAGATGTATCGCAGTTGGGGCCGGATGCTCGCGGAATGGACCCACTTCGGCGAACTAAGCCGCGCCAATATCGAGCGCGTCGCCACCTACGAGGGCAAGGAAAACTGGGACGAAGCGGAACGACGCAGCCACGGCCGCGGGATGTTCGTGCTCACCGGGCACTACGGAAATTTCGAACTCCTGCAACTCGCCCACTCGATCTACGGCTACCACCTCGCGATCGTGCATCGCGCGCTGCGCAATCCCCTTATCGACGCCGCCGTATGCGGTGCGCGAGTCCGCTATGGCAACCGGGTCATCGAACGCAAGGCGGGCGGACGCGAGATGCTCCGGATGCTCAGACAGAACTGGATGATCGCAATCGCGCTCGACCTCGACGTGCGCAAGGGAGTGTTCGTCGATTTCTTCGGGATGCCCGCATCGACCAGCGACGGGATGGCGCGGCTGGCGATAGCGACCGGTGCGCCTGTGATCCCGGTCTTCATAGTGCGGCAGGGCGAAACGATTCATCACAAGATCAAGATTCTGCCCGCGATCTACGCCGAGAAAACCCGCGACCGCGAGGCAGCCGTGCGCCAGTACACGCAGCGCTATACCAGCACGCTCGAGCAGATGGTCCGGGAGCATCCCGACCACTGGAACTGGATCCATCGGCGATGGAAAACCCGTCCGCCCGGCGAGCATCGCTTCTACTAGACCGCGATAGTTCCCCCAGCTAAGTCGTTCCCCAGCTCAAAAGTAAGAGCGATTGTTCCCTCGCTCAAAAGTAAGGGGGTGTTCCCCTTCCCTCGAGGGAAGGGGTCAGGGGTTAGGTTCTCCTGGCGATTTCCCCGCCGTCTGCCAATCAGCTACCATCTCCCCTGATGCTACCCGACGACGACCAAACCGATACTCCCGATTCCTCTTCGCCTCCGTCCATGCAAGTCGAGCCACCCAAAATTTACTTCGCCGCATGCGGTGCGCTGTGCGATATCTTCTGGTGGGCGCGGCGCACTCCCGACCGCCCGAAGTAGCGCGCTCACAGCCTTCCCGCTTCTAACAGGCCGTCAGGCCGCATCTTCTCTTGTCTGTGCAAACGAGCCTGGCCCCCGCACCCTTCCCAGAAGGTAGGTTCACCGAGGAAGCGCGAAACCCACGGTGGGTTTCGCTTCTTGAAATCATACGATTAAGTTCTTACAAATTCCCGATCACCGCGCGCGCGAACTCCGAGGTCTTCGCGATGCCGCCCTGGTCGGGCGTGAGCACGCGCCCGTCGGCGTAAACCTTGCGCACTGCGGCGTCGAGGCGCGCGCCCGCATCGGCGAAGCCGAGGTAATCGAGCATCAGCGCCGCCGAGAGCATCGTCGCCGACGGATTGATGATGTTCATCCCCACGATATCGGGCGCGGTGCCGTGCACCGATTCGAAGTAGGCGTAGTCCGCGCCGTAGCATCCGCTCGGCGCGAGTCCGAGTCCGCCGATTATTCCCGCCGCGGTGTCGGACAGGATGTCGCCATACAGATTCGGCGCGACGACCACGTCGAGATCCTGCGGCGATTGCACCAGCCGGCGTGCGAAATCGTCCACGATGAACTGTTCGTACTTGATTTCCGGATAGCCGGCCGCGGTCTCCTCTACGATTTTACGAAAGAGCCCGTCGGACTCGCGCAGCATATTGTACTTCGCGGTGCAGGTGAGCTTGCCCTTCCCGCCCGCGCGTTTGCGTTTCATCGTGAGCGCACAGGCGAACTCGGCGACCCGGCGCGTGGCGCGCTCGGTGATAACTTTGATCGCGTAGATACCGCGCTCGCTGGTGTCGAGCGGCGCGCGCAATATCTTGCTCATCAGCTTAAGCGGCGCGAGCGCTGCGAGTGGCCCTTCGAGACCCAGGTACAAGTCCTCCAGGTTTTCGCGCACGATCACGAAGTCGATTCCGTCGGGATTCGCAAGCGGACTATTGAAACCCTTCGAGTAGCGCGCCGGCCGCACGTTGGCGAAGGTCTGTTTCCCCCATCGGAGATACGTGATCGCAGTGGTCTTGCCCGAGGTCGATCCGAACAGCGTCGTATCCGACTCGTCGATCGCTTTGCGCGCGGCGGCGTCGGTCTCGCCGCGAACCCACTTCTCGCCAGGAGGAAATTCGACGTAATCGAGCGGCAAGCGGAGCGCCCGGATCGCGCCCATCGTCGCAGCCATCGCTTCCGGCGCCGCGTCGTCGCCCGGGATCACTACGACTTTCTTGTTTGCCATGTAGTAACCGCCTCGCTGAGCGCCATCAGGCATACGCCCGTCGCGAACGGCGCTGTTCCGGTCTCGATCGAGTTGTAAAAGTCGAAGTCTCCGGGCGGAGTCTGCTGCGACACGCCGGCGAATTCTCCGTCCCCGTTTATCTTCGAGCATATCGCGCCAGTCGCGCGCGCGTACGCCGCGCCGGCGAGTTCGCGGTCAAGTCCCGCGAGTCCGGTTCTGAGCGCGCGGCCGAGCGCGAGTGCGAATCCGGCCGCCGCCGACGCCTCCAGGTACGAATCGGGACGATCGATCACCGTATGCCAGAGTCCGCTATGGTCCTGAAGCCGCGCGATCGCGTTTAGTTGTCGCGCAAGCGCGGTGCGGATTTTTTCGATCTTGACGGCGAAACGTCCGGTCGCTCCGGATGCATCGATTTCCCCGATCACTTGCGGCGCCGCAATTGAAAACCAACTATTGCCGCGGGCCCACAAGCACGCCGAATGCGACTTTTTTTCGACGTAAGCTACGTGCCAGAAAAGTCCGCTGCCGGGATCGGCCAGGTAATCCGCGTGAACGATCATCTGATCGAGCGCCCGCTCGAGCATCGCGGAGTCGTGCGAGATTCGCCCGAGCAGCGCGATTGCGGGCGCGGTGAAGTAGGATACGTCGATCCAGACTTCGGCGGCCGGCGGATGCGGCACGAATGCGCCATCGGGAGTGCGCACCGCCGAGTTTTCCATGAACTCCACGATCGCGCGCGCGTATTCGAGATAGCGCGCGTCACCGGTCTTCAGATGCAAGTCGAGCGCGGGGAGCGCCTCCGCCGCCCAGAACCAGAACCATCCGTCGGTGCGCGGACCTTGCGCGATCTTCGGCGCGAACCATTTTTCAGCCGCCAGCAACGCGTCGTTGTTTCCAAGCGCCGATGACGCGTAGAGCAGGCCGTCGCACAGGATCGCGTCGCCCCAATGCGGCTGCTTGGCGAGAATTTCGGCGCTCGCATGCGCCGCGAGACGCTCGAGCGCGCGCCGCATCTCGTCTGTATCTGCGGCTCCTGAAGCCATCGTCAGCGGCTCCTATCCACCGTAGTTCCATCCGGTCTCTTTCATCGTGAGCGCCTCGGCATCGCGATTGATATGCGCCTCGGTGACTTTGCCCACCACCACGCTGTGATCGCCGAGTTCGTAGAAGCCGACCACCTCGCACTCGACCGATGCGGGCGCGTCGGTGATTATCGGCGCGCCGTTTGCCCCGCTCTGAAAAGAGTAGTCACCGAACTTGCCGTCC
This sequence comes from Binatus sp. (SeqCode), assembly GCA_041487675.1. Taxonomy (GTDB): domain Bacteria; phylum Desulfobacterota; class Binatia; order Binatales; family Binataceae; genus Binatus. Next base: position 5,483 of record JBGPNU010000007.1, on the reverse strand, counting down.
TTGGGTTCGACGTGGCGGAAGAATGCGCCGGCGATCGCCTTTTGTCCGGAGCTGAGGATCGAGAGCGCGAACAGTTTCGATTCCTTCACCATCGCGTGCGAGCCCGAGTCCTTCTTGATTCCCACCGCTACCAGCGGCGGGTTGAAGCTCGCCTGCGTCACCCAGTTGACGGTAGCCGCGGTGGCTTTGCCATCGTGCGCGGCGCCAAGCACGAAGAGTCCGTATGGGATCATCAGAAGCGCCTGTTTTTTCGCTTTTTCATCCATGATCGAAAACTCCAATAATAATGTTTCCCCAGTCATCGACGCAGGGGATATAGTCATTTCGAGACATTACCCATGGCTCTGATCAAGTCAAAGACTCCGAAGATCAAGGAACTCCACGAAGTGGGGCGCTACGCTGTCGGAGTGCAATGGGTCGATGGCCACGACAGCATCTTTCCGCTCGAGAGTTTACGCCGCGGATGCCCGTGCGACGCGTGCAAGGACAACGTGACTGGCGAGGTCCCGCCCACGAGCCAGCGCCTCACGCAGCTTTCGCGCCTCGGCGACGCGGCGGTGTTTATCGGCTGGGTGGACGGTCACGAGACTATCTACACGATGCGCCAGCTCCGGGATCTGTGCCGATGCGCACACTGCGTCGCAGAGCCCGAGCGTCCGATCAGCGGCGGATGACGACGACTGCGCGCTTGCGCCGAGCCGGCTAGTTCTGCTGCGGATGCTTCGTGATACTGCCGCGGCCGGTCGAGCCGCCGTTCAGCGCGTCGAGATTCGCCTTTGCCGCCGCGAGCTTTGGATTCAGCCGCAACGCTTTTTCCCAAGCCTCAGCCGCCTCGCCGAAACGCTGCAAATCGTTCAGCGCCATGCCTTTGGCATTGTAGAGCCGCGCATTTGATGGCTCTTTCGCAAGTCCGGCGTTGGCCGCCAATAGCGCGTCTTCGGAGTCGCCGATGCGCAGATATACGTCGGCCAATTCGATGAAGTTGTCAGCCGACGGATTCAACTGGGTCGCCTTCATGTACATCTCGGTCGCATTGGTTCCGTCGCGCAGCACGCCGTAGCAGAAGCCCAAATCCACGTAGGCGGAGTCGTTGCGAGGATCGATGCGGATCGCTTCGTGCAGTTTGTCCATCGCCGCGTGCACTTTTTTGGTATCGACCGGGTTGGCTTCGCCGGCCTGCTTGATGAGCGCCTCCGCGTCGGCGACAGCCGCGTCGGACGCCGCGTTGTCGCTGGATGCCGCGTAGCTCGAAGACGCCAGCGACAGCGTCAACACCACGAACACGAACGCGAGCACCTGAACACGCCGCCAGCGCAATCGGTAAGCCATATTCGTTATCCGCGGTCAGACTAACAGGATATCCGCAACCGGCGAAACAATCTACGGCGCACCGAGGCGCTTTCCAGCGCGCGCACTCAGTTGAATCGTTCATCGGTGATGCCAGCTTGCTTGAGCACTACATTCGCCAGACTGCGCGAACGAATGTTCTGATCGACAGGAAACTTGTGCCCATTGATTGGGCTGTACCAGATTTCGTGATCGCCCTTGCCGGGCCGGTCGAATTTACAGCGATGACGCTTGAGAATCGCCTTGACGCGCGGCGTATAGCTCGCCATTTACGCCGCGTTCGGTAGTCGAATCCGCTCCTCTCGGTGGTAGTTGAGCACAACCTCGACGACTTGCTTAGGCCTTAAACTGACGTGGTTCAAAGCGAGTAGTTCTGGAATCAGCCCTTCAAGTTTCTTTCTTAACGATTTGCGACTAGAGGCCTCCGCCGCCAATCCGGGGATGTCGTCGCTGTCCGCTACCCACACTTCAGCCTCTGCGTCCCAGGTCACTCGAACGTTGAAACGATTTTGCATGAAGAACATCCTTCCGGAGTTTACGCGTTGGGCCGTCAGGTCACGCCACCCTTGATGTATGAAGCAAGCCTACCCTCAAAAAACAAGCACTGGAAGCTGTCTACCATCCTGCTTGTTTCATCGGAGCCGCTCCGATTACTCTGAACTCGTGCCCCGCGACTCTCTTAATCGTGAGATCGATTACCTGCGGCTGTCGGTAATCGATCGCTGCAATCTTCGATGCGTCTATTGCATGCCGCTCGAGGGCTTGCGCTTTATCCCCAACCCCGAGTTGCTGACCCCGGCCGAATTCGAGATTGTCGCGCGCGCCGCCGTCAGCGTGGGCTTTCGAAAATTCCGGCTGACCGGGGGCGAACCCACGCTCCGCCTGGATATCGTGGAAATCGTCGAGCGGCTCGCCCGCGTCCCCGGCGTAAACGCGCTCGCGCTGACCACCAACGCGCTCCTGCTCGGCGAGCTTGCGGCGCCGCTCAAGCGTGCGGGACTGAATCGAATCAACGTGCATCTCGACAGCCTCGAGCCCGCAACCGTCGAACGGCAGATGCGATGGGGTAGCTTCGAGAAGATTTGGCGCGGGATCGTCGCCGCGGAACAGGCCGGGCTGACCCCTATCAAGCTCAACTCGGTCGTCACCGCGGGTTACAACGAGTCCGACGTCGTCGCGATGGCGCGGCTGACCCTCGAGCGCGATTGGCACGTGCGATTTATCGAGCTGATGCCGCTCGGCGGCGGTGAATGCGCGACGCTTTCGGTCAAGCGTTACGTGTCGAATATCGAGACCCGGCGCAGAATCGAAGCGGCGCTCGGCAGCCTGACGAAAATCCCGTCGGAAAATCTCGCCGACGAATCGCAAAACTTCCGCCTTCAAGGCGCGCGCGGCGTGGTCGGATTCATCAGCCCGGTCAGCGAGCCATATTGCGGAACCTGCAACCGGATGCGGCTCACGGCGGACGGGAAGTTTCACCTGTGCCTGCTGAACGACGACGAACTCGACGTGCGCGGCGCGTTGCGCTCTGAATCAAGCGATCGAATCGGCGAAGTCGAGCGAATCCTGAAGCGCGCGGTCGAGCTGAAACCCACCGGGCATCACCTGCTCGAAGGCCGCTCGACGCGCGACCGCTCGATGTACCAGATCGGCGGGTAGTGACCGCTCACGCCCTGGCTGGTTCCCTCGCCCGCTGTCGGGAGAGGGTTAGGGTGAGGGACATCTTGTGCGGCGCGATTGTCTGATGCGCCGCAAATCCGCGTCATGGTCCCTCGCGAGCGGCGGCTGCCGCTTCAGCTCGAGGACCTGGAATCGCACGCTCATCGGAAACCAACACACGGCGATCGAGAATCAGCAGTCCAGTGACTCCCCCCAACCAAATCAAGTGTTCGGCCAGTTGAATAACGTGAGAATCGGAGAGGCGCGCTGGAACCCACAGCGATACGCCGACCGCCAGGAACAGACCGCCGGCCCGCACATCGCGGGTTTCGATCGCCAGCCGCCAGAGCGCGAGCAGAAGAAACACAAAGATCAAATTCGAGGTGTTCAGATTGTAGGTCCAGAGCCGGCTCGTCACCGCGGCAATCGCAAACAGAAGCATCGGCGATCGCTCGCGGCAGTGCCAGAGGATCGGGGTGAATATCGCGAGGCATCCGATCGCCGTTAGAGGAGCCGCTTGTCGGTAGGGTATGCCCAGGTCGAGTACGACGGTCAGCAGCCCTGCCGTGGTGTTGGCAAATCTGTCGGCCATTCGCGCCGATTGAAGAAGCATCTGGACCGGATCGATACCGGAGATCATCCAGATCGCGGCACTGGCAACGATCAGATAGATCGTGGCGGCGGCGATGGCGCGAAATCGCCCGCGCACCAGTGCGGCCAGCAAAAATGGTCCCGCGAGTTGCGGCTTAAGCAGCGCCACGCCCATCAGCAGGCCGGACAAAACCGGACGGCCCGCTTCATCCGCCTGGTACGCCCCAACCAGCAGCGCAACCACGATCACACCGTAGTTGCCTACTCCGATTGTGGTGCATAACGCGGCGATGGCCGTGACCGACAGCACGACAAGGAGCCGATCCAGTTTGGATTGGTCTCGTGCGTATCCGGCTACGAATCCGATGATCCAGGTCAGGCACGCGAAATTGACAATTGCAAACCAGATTCGCACCTGCGGCCATGGGGGCCAGAACAAGAGCGCACCGGAGAAATAGGCCCAGGGAGGATAGACTAGTCCTACGCGTATGAAGCTCGCGGCAATCCGCGGATCCAGATTTTGATCGCGGAGAACGAATCGCTCTTCGAGCCAACGCCGCCATACGTCACTGCCGTCCTTGAACGCCCCAAAGAAAAAACCTTTCCCGAGGTAGGCGATGCTCATAACGGCTAGGCTGGCGACTAGCAGGAGCTTGAGTCGCCTGGCGATGCGCCCCTCGGTATCGTGGCCCGGGAACACCAGGCGGTTAGTATCGTCGCTCTCGAGCATCGGCAAACTGATTGAGATGAAGTGCCGCTTCAGAAAAACCGTAAAACAGTAAAACAGCTCGAACAATATCATCGCGATCGCCAACGACGAAATCCCGCATCGCGCTTCGCTTTGCCGGCGCAACCTGTAATCGTTGAACTTTGCGCGTCCAGGTAGTCCTGTGCGAGTAGCGATAGCCAACTGTTTTCACCGCTTGGTCGGCGGTGTCGAGACCTATCTGCAACAATTGGCGCCGGAGTTGCTCCGCAATCGTTGCGAGATCGCATTTTTTTCCGAGACCAACGAGCTCGACACGCGCCCCGCGATTATCGCCGCGCCGGCGCTCAGTGATGTGCCCGTTTGGTGCATCTCCGAGCTTGGCGCGGGCGCCGCATTTGCCGCTCTTCGCAATTGGCGGCCCGATGTGATCTACGTTCATGGCATTCAAGATGTCGCCGTGGAAGCGGAGTTGTTGGCGACTGCCCCGTCCGTCTTCTATGCGCACAACTACACGGGGACCTGCATCAGCGGGCGGAAGAGTTTTCGGACTCCCACGATCGAACCATGCGGCCGGCGCTTCGGTGCGGCTTGTCTGGCCTACTATTACGCGCGCCGATGCGGCGGCTTGAATCCCGTTACGATGTGGCAAGATTATCGCCGGCAGGAGGCGAGGCTTCTCAACTTGCGGCGTTATCGCGCGATCGTAACGTCCAGCGAGCATATGCGCCGCGAGTATATAAAACATGGCTTTGCCGCCGATTCGGTCCATCTCGTGCGGCTTCCGATTACCGAGCACAAACTGCCGACGCCTTCCTCACGAACGACAATCGATCGCAGCCGCGAACTCAGATTGCTCTTTGCTGGACGAATGGTCTTCGAGAAGGGCGGGGAGATATTGATCGCGGCGCTGCGCCGAGTCGCGTCACTAACCGGTCGATCGGTCCAACTTGATCTTGTTGGCGATGGCTATGAGCGGCCAGCTTGGGAAAAATTGGCTCACCAAGTAATGCAACAAAATTCCAACGTGAGAACCATTTTCCACCCATGGATGGAATCGGCAGACCTCGCCGCGGCCTTTGACAGCGCCGATCTGCTTGTCGTCCCGAGTGTATGGCCCGAACCGTTCGGACTAACCGGCCCGGAAGCAGGGCTGCACTCCGTTCCCGCGGCCGCATTT